>QGUH01000174.1 GCA_003242355.1 Pseudomonadota bacterium | reverse complement strand
CCCCCCCCGCCGCCGGCGCCCGGGGCCGTTCCGGCCCCCGGGGCCGACCCCCCCCCCCCCCCCCTCGCGCCCAGCCCCCGCCGAGCGGCGCTCCGTGACCCCGCCCCCTCGGAGTGAAGCGCGGCCCACTTCGCGCCCCCCGGCGCCCGCAACGTCCGCCTCCGAGCCCCCTTCGAGCCTGCGTGACGACTCCGCTCGGCAGAACGGCGTCGAATCGCTCTCTGCGAAGGAGGCGTTGCCGACGGTGGAGCAGAGCGCGGACGTGGCTCCCTCGCCCGCAAGGGCGTCCACGAACGCGGAAGCGGATCCGCAGGGTTCCCCCCGAGAGTCGCCGCCGCGAGCGCCGGTGTCGGAACCCGTCAGCGGCGTTCACGCCCTTCCACCCGAAGGCATGCTTCCGGTTCCGCCGAATCGCGACGAGTTGCTCGCGCGCTTGCGCGAACGCGCCCGACGCCTTTTACGGCAGAACGAAGACGAATCGACGGAAGGAGAATCCAGCGAGCGCGTGGGTTGAGCCCAAGCGCTCACGGCATTTCCGGCGCTTTCGGTGTTGCGCGCCGAGGGCGACCGAGCGCGTTCTTCACGAGCAGGTCGCACAAGCCTTCGAACGGAATGCCGGAGGCGGCAGCCGCTTCCGGAAACAAGCTCGTCGCGGTCATTCCCGGCAGCGTGTTCACCTCCAGCACGATGAAAGACTCACGCTCCTCGTCCACGATGAAGTCCACGCGCGACAGATCGCGGCAGCCGAGCGCGCGGTGCGCGTCGATGGCAGCGCGCTGGATGGCCGTCGTGACCCGCTCGGACAGGGGCGCGGGGCAGACGTGATCGCTCCCGCCAGCGCGGTACTTCGAGGTGAAATCGTAAAACCCCGCGAGCTTGGGACGGATCAGCACGAGCGGCAGCGCGCGCGGGCGGCCGCCCTCCTCGAGCACGGCGCAGGTGACCTCGATACCGCGGACGCGGCTCTCCACGAGCGCCGTGGGACTGGTCGCGAGCGCGCGCTCGAGCGCCTGGTGAACCGCGCTGTCCGGCTCGGCGTCCTCGATCACGGAAACGCCGATCGCAGAGCCTCCGTCCGCGGGTTTGACGACGAGGGCTCGACCGAGCGCGCGACGAATCTCGGCGACGCGCGTCGCGAAATCCTCGCCGCGGGCCACCACGGCGTCGGCGGCGAGCGGCAATCCCGCCGCTCGAAACGCGACCTTCGCGTGCGGCTTGCTCGCTGCGAGCGCGCTCGCGAGAACGCCCGAGCCGACGTATGGAAGATCGAGCACCTCGAGGAGCCCCTGCAAACACCCGTCCTCCCCGAGCGCTCCGTGGGTCACCGGAAAGACGACGTCGGGCCGCGAGCGCGCGAGCGCGCTCGGCAGATCCGCGTCGAGCTCGATCACGCTCGGCGAGTGCCCCGAACGCGAGAGCGCCTCACTGACGCCGCGCGCGCTCGCACGGCTCACCGCGGCTTCGACGCTCGGCCCTCCCGCAATCACCGCAACGACGCTCATGGCGTGGGTTCTCCGAGCTTGAGGTGCTCGAGGTGAATGCCCAGCTGCTCACTCAACTCGTAGATGCGGTCGTCGCGGTAAAACTCGCCGTAAACGACACGGCGAAGGCCGGCGTTCGCGATCAACTTGAAGCAGCCGAAGCACGGCGATGCGGTGATGTAGATGTCGCCTTGATCCACGCGCACGCCATTTCGCGCTGCCTGAACGATGGCGTTCGCCTCGGCATGCACCGTGCGCACGCAATGGCCGTCTTCCATCAAATGGCCCTCGTCGTCACAGTGCGACAGTCCGCGAATCGAACCGTTGTACCCCGTCGCCAGGATCATGCGGTCGCGCACGATGACGGCGCCGACGTGTTTGCGGTCACACGTGGAGCGACTCGCCACCTCGCGCGCGATCGACATGAAGTACTCATCCCAGCTTGCTCGCCTGCGTCGTTCCATCGTTCGGCGCCTCGTGCCGCGTATAGCGCGAGCACGGAGCGAGCACGAGGGCCCTTGACCGCGCCGCGGCCGCGTGGCTTGGTTCGACCCGTGAGATCCCGAGCTCTTGCCGCGATCCTCGCACTCGCTCTCACCGGAGCATGGGTGGCGGAGGCCCGCGCAGAGCCCGGCGCGACGGCGCCGAAACCCGCCGCGCAGTCCGCGAGCGAGCCGAAGGCTCCGCCCGAGCCCGCAGGCGCAACGGCCCCGGCGCCCCCCGCCGCCCCCCTATCGGCGACGCCAGCGTCGGAGACCCCAGGCGCAGCAGGCCCCACGCCGCCGAGCTCGGCGCGCCCCGACGCTTCGGTACCCGGCGCCAGGGCCGTCGGACCTCGCGCAACCGAAGCCGAAGGCCTGCTGCGCACGCTGGAGGGGGTGCCCGATCACCGAGCGCTGGCGCAGAGTTTCATCGACCGCGGCAGGAACGCGCTCACCCGCGCAGAGCGCGCCCGCGCGGCGGGCCAGCACGCGCGGGCTCAACTGCTCGAGGCGCTCGCCCTGCAACTCGCCCAGGCGGGAACGGACCTCGTGCGCGCCGTCACCGCCGAGCGCTCGCTGCGCAAGGTGGAACGGCGAACGAGCGACGTCGAACGCCGCGCCATGCGCGCGCAGGCGTTGCTCGAGCAAACCGTCGCACGCCGTGGGCGCGCCGCCGAACAACTCCAAGCCGTGGAGAAGGAGCGCGGCTCCGCACCTACACCCTCCTCTGTTTCCCCTCAGCCCCGAGTGAGCCCCCGGTGAAGCGCCTCGCCCTCCTCGGCCTGCTCTCGTTGACCGGCTGCAGCGCAACCTTGCCGAAGCCGCCCGCGCTCGCCGAAGCGGAGCAGGTGCGCGAAAGCCCCGCCGTTCGGACGGCTGCAGAGCGTGCGCCCCAAGCCCTGGCGCACGCCGAGGCGCTCCTCGAGCGCGCGCAGGAAGCGCACGAATCCGGAGACGTGGAGAGCGCCCAGATCCTGGCAGAGCATGCGGTCGCCGCGTTCGAGCACGCGGTCATCCTCACGCGGCTCGCCGCTGCGGAGGCGCGGCAGGGAGCCGCAGAAGCGCGCCTCGCCCAAGCGGAGCGCGAGCTGTTCACGCTGGAGCAGCAACAACGACGCGAGCTCGCGGAGGCCGAGGCGCTCGAGCTTCGGGCTCGGGTGCTGCGCGACACGCTGCCCTTGCCGACGAACCGTCCCGCGTCGCGCGATCGGGAGCTTGCCCGGTTGGATGCCGCGCGGGCGCTCGCGCTCGAGGCGCGTCTCCTCTGTGCTTCGGCCGAGCTTTTGTCTGCAAACCGTCCTGGGGTCGTCGCCGCGCTGCGCGAGCTCGACACGCTCGACGGCGAGCTCGCCCGCCGCCCCCTTCCTGCGCCGATCGATGCGGCGATGCGGCTGCGCTCGCGGTGCCTCGCGGAGCTGTCCGACGTCCGCCGCCCGCGGACCGCCCAGAACTCCGCTGGAGGCGCTGCCGACGCGCTCCTCGAAAAGCTCTCCCGCGCAGAGCTTTCTCCGGTGCGCGACGACCGAGGGGTCGTCGTCACCCTCCGCCGTGCGTTCACCGACGCCGACGCGCTCGAGGCCAAAACGGCCGAGCAGCTTCGAGCCCTGGCGCAGGTGGCGCAGGCGCACCCCGAGTTTCCGGTGCTGCTCGTACTGCACACCGCCCAAGGGACGGGCGGCGTGCGCGAACGGCGGCGGCTCGACGCCGCTGCAAACGCGCTGCGACAAGGCGGCGCGCCCAAGGTCGAGACGGCCCTCGGCGGAGATGCCTCGCCCGTGATCGCGCCGGATGCGCCGGGTGCCGCGGAACGGAACGCCCGCCTCGAGGTGGTCTTCATCGCGCCGACCACGGGGTGAGCCACTCCAGCCACACTGGACGGACTGCGCGCTCGTTCGTGCGCGGTCCGTTTTCGCGCGGCGCGGGTACTGATCCCGAGAATGGTCGATGCTCCTGGGTTCGACCGGGGCGGCACACTGCTCGCTATGGAGCTCGAGGCCTCGCTCCGCGGCGGGACTGAAGTTATGGTTCAATTGGCTCGTTACGATTTTTGAGGTGCCGCCCGTGCCCCGCGACTCGCTGTTCAACGAGAGGATCGTCTGGCAAGGCCGGCCGCACGTCCCCCGCACTCCCGCGTTCTTGCGCGCGATCGCGCTCGTCGCCTTCGTCGTCGCGGTGATCGCGGCGTCGTTCGCGGCGGTGATCGCCGTCACCCTGGGGACTGGATTCGCGGCGCCCCTCGCCTTCAGCGTGTGGTGCATCGCGCTCGGTGTGCTCCTGTTCCAGGTGCCCAAACGCTGGCTCTCCGGTGCGCGCTACCTCGTCACCGACTCGCACGTGATCGTCAAGTACGGTCCGTTTTCGCGGAGCATCGAGCGAAACGCGATCAGCTTCGCGCGCATCTACTGGCGGAAGGACGTCCCGAACGTCGGCGATCTCGAGGTCGTGCGCGCGGTGCCCACCGGCGCGCTCCGGCGCCGGTTGCGCCTCACGCTCCCCGGATTGCTCGCCCCCGATCGCGTCTGGGCAATCATCCGCGGCGCCGAAGCGCTCGCACCCGTTGGTCAAGGAGAACGCCCCGTAGGCCAGCGCCTCGACGAGGGCGAGCAGATCGTGTGGAGCGCGCGCTCGCGCCCAACGGCGCGGGCCTATCTTCCGCACGGGCAGCGCGAGTGGCTCCTGCTCACCATCGCCGCGTTTCTTCTCCTCGCGGTCGGGCGCATGATCAGTCGCGGGCTCGAGACGCTTTCGGAGCTCCGTCCCGCGTTCGTGACACCGGGGTTCTCGTTCGTCGCGCTGGCGTTCGGCATGGGGCTCGCCGTTCTGCTGCTGCTCGTCATCGCCGGCTACCTCCTGTACGACGCCGTCGTGCGCCCCGGGATGCTCGCAAAGGACACGCGCTACCTCGTCACGAACAAGCGCGTGCTCATTCAACGGCGCCACGAGGAGCTCCACCTCGATCGCTCGCGGATCGTCGATGTGATCGAGGCGCCCTCGCGCGACGGCTTCCGGGACGTTTTTCTCATCCTCGACGGTCCGCGCGCCCGGGCGGTCGCGACGAGCGGAGCGTTCGGTGAGCTCGGTCGCGGCCCGCACCTCCGCCCCGTGTTCGAATCGGTGGAGGACGCCGAGAGTGTGAGCCGCATTCTGCGCTCGCGCCCGCTTGCCAATCCGGTTTGAGCAGACCGCGAGCGGGAGTCATTCCTCCGGCTCGTCGTCCTCGACGCGGGGCGCTTGCTCGCGAAGCGTTCGGCACGTGGGCTCCAGGGCTTTCAGGTGAGCCCTGGCGGCCGGCGACCACGAATCGGACGGGGGCGCCGCCGCGAGGTACTCCTGGAAGCCCGCCATGGCCTTTTCGCACGAAAGGGCTGCCGCGCTGGTATCGGCCGCACCGGGTATCGCGCCCAGCTCGGCCAAAGCGATGGCGTAATGGGTGTCCCAAGGCCGAAAAGCGAAGACGCCCGGAAGGGACAGCACGCCGAGCTCGGCGCCGTGTACCCGAGGCGCTATCAGCCGCGCCAGCCGAAGCTCCTCGAGCGCCGCGGGCAGGTTGCCCGAACGCTCGAGGGCAACCGCCAGCCCGAAACGGGCCAGCGCGCTCTCGGCGGCGAAACCCGTCGCCGGGATCGCGGCCCGATAATCCGCCACGCTCGCGAGCACGTCGCCGCGGGCCATGTGGGCGTCGGCGCGGCGTCGCAACAACGACGAGCGAGTGCCCGGGTGCCACGCGAGCGGAAGCGCCCGCGCGATCTCCCGAAGCGACGCCTCCGGCGTCTTCGCGGCCGCGGCGAGCACGACGCGCGCTTCGGCCTCGAGCCACACCTCACCCGGGGCAAGTCGGTCGAGGACCGCGCGCGCCAGCTCCGCGGCCTGCTCCTCGCGACCAATGTCCGCTTCGATGAGAACGCGCGCGAGCAACAGGCGCAGCCTGGGTTGCGTGAACGCGTGCGCCCCCGACATCTCCGCGATGGCGAGCGTCCCGAGGCGGAAATCCTGCATCATTTGCAGGTCTCCCTCGGCCTGGACCACGCCGTCGAAAATGCGCTCCAGACGACGGAGCGCGCGCTCGGCCCGCGCCGCCGCAGGATCGCGCGTCCGCTCCCAGAGGGTCGGAGCCGCGAACCCGGGTGCCGCCGCGAGCACGGCGGCAGCAGCGAGCGTGACGACGCGTCGAGCGCTCATGAAGGGGCCCTATCGCGCAAGATCGCGAAGCAAGCCACGCGCCCAGGGCTCCCACGGCCCGCTTCGGCCCGGCCCGTCGAGGTAGACCCGAAGGTGCGCCCGCGCGAGCTTCGGATCCACCGAACGCGCCGCGAGCGCGAGCGCAGCGTGCAGCTCGCCGTCCCACAAGACGGGCATCCCGAGCTCGGGCCGCCGCATGACCGCCCGCACTTCTTGCTCGCTCGCTTCGAGCCCTTGGTCCGGGAGCACGACGCGCGCGAGTCGCTCCACGTCCCGCGCCGACGCGAATCGCTCGAGCCCCCACGGATTGGTCACTCCCGCGAGGACGACGCGCGCCTGATCCCGGCGCCCGAGACGGTCCAGACAGAGGGCGAGAAAGGCATGCGTGAGGTCCTCGAGGCCGGGCACCTCGGCTTTCCGACGCGCCTCGGTCAAGTACGTCTCGGCTTCGGAAGCCCCGTCCGGACCCGTCGCGGCGAGCACGCTCGCCGCTTCGAGCACGGCCGTGCGTCGGAAGTACCGATCGCTCGCGAAGTCCGCGCGCGGAACGACGCGGCGATAGACCGCGGTCGCCGTCGCGGATCGGCCGAGGTGAATCGCCGCGACTCCCAGCTCGCGCAACGCGCGGACGTCCGAAGGCGCCCCCGGTGCGAGCAACACCGACTCGAGTCGTTCCCGCGCTGCATCCAGATCGCCGAGCCGGAGCAACGCACGCCCTTCGAGCACCCGCGCCGCCGGGTCTTTTACGTCGAGCGCCGCGGCGCGCTCGGCGAGCTCGAGCGCCTGCTCGGGCGCTGCATCCAGGCGCGTCATGCCGCGAGCCAAAAGCGAGCAATACGGACGCGCCGTTCCCCCGCGAACCGCGCTCCACAGCGCGCTCGTCGTCGCGGGATCCGTGGGGCGACACACCG
>QGUH01001152.1 GCA_003242355.1 Pseudomonadota bacterium | reverse complement strand
TCGATCCGGATACGCGCGCCTCACACTACGAGCATGCCTGCGCGATCGTTCGCGACAACACCGACACGGGCGACAGTTACCGCACGCTCGCCATCGTCAGCGGCGCAGTGGCGGGCGTCGCGGCGGTAGGCACCGTAGTCCTCTACCTCGTGGAAAGGCCCACGAGCACCGCGGACGCGAGCGCGCGACGTGGCCCGACGGCGCGCCTCGTGCCGTGGCTCGGCCCGGGCGAGCGGGGCCTGTCCATCGTGGGCGAGTTCTGAGCCGCTCATCCCCGGCGCTCGGCCCGCGAGAGCCACGAACGAAACGTGCTGCGCGGGACACCCGCGGCGCGAGCGGCTCGGCTCACGTTGTTGCCGTGCTCCTCGAGCAGGCGGCGTGCGTCGCGCACGACGAGCGGCGCGCTCCGCCGCGGTTCCGGCGAAGGAATCTCCAGGTGACTGGCACGGATCTCGGCGTCGGGGCTGGCCATGGCCGCGCGGTAGAGCACGCTCCCGAGCTCGCGAACGTTGCCCGGCCACGAGTGAGCGAGCAGCCGTGACAGCGCGGCGCTCGTGAGGCGCTTCTCGCCCACGTCGTTCTGAATGCGCTTGAGCAGAACGCGCGACAGCTCGGCGATGTCGCTCTTGCGCTGACGCAGCGGTGGGATGCGAATGACCACCGTCGAGAGGCGATGGTACAGGTCCGCGCGAAAGCGCCCTTCGCGCACGCGGGTCTCGAGCTCGGCCCAGCTCGCGGAAACGATGCGAACGTCTACGTGAACCGGCGCGACCGCACCGAGCGGGCGCACCATACCGTCCTCGACGACGCGCAGTAGCTTCACCTGAATCGAGGCGGGCAGATCGGCAATCTCGTCGAGGAACAGCGTTCCCCCGTCGGCCTGCTCGAAGGCGCCCCGACGTCCTTGCACCGCTCCCGTGAAAGCACCGCGACGGTGCCCGAAGAGCTCACCATCCGCCAGCGATTCGGGAAGCGCAGCAACGTTCAAGGCGACGTATGCGCCGCTGCGTCGCGAGAGCTGGTGCAACGCGCGCGCGATGACGTCCTTGCCCGTGCCGGATTCGCCCTGGAGCAGGACCGGCGCGCGGGTTCGTGCGTGACGCCGCACCTCGGCGCAAACCCGCAACATCCCGAGCGAGGTCCCCACCACCCCCGGAATCGGCTCCGCCTCGGGCACCGCGTCGGTGCCGCCGGGACGTACCACGACGCTCGAGCGGCCCACCACGAGCTCGCCGGCCTCGCCCAAGACCTCGGCGCGCTTCACGCGCACCGCGCCCACGTAGGTGCCGTTCCGCGACTGAAGATCCTCGATGACGACCCGGTCGGGCAGCACTTCCAGCGCGCAATGGCGCTGACTGACCGTCGGATCTTCGATGCGCACGTCCGCGTTCGGCCCGCTACCCAAGACGATGCGGTCCCCCACGCGGAGCACGCGTGAAGTGCCCCCTTCGGGTGCGCCGATTTCGAGCAGCCAAGGGCCAGACACCGTCGCTCGATTCAAGACCGCCGTATGGCTGGCCGATTCATCCGACATCGTGTGATCGCCGTCCATGTCCCGTTTGGTCGGCAGCTCCACCGGCCAGTTTCCGACCTCGAACGCATTCGGGATCGAATCCGCGTTGCCCGCCGGACCACATGGAGTAGAAGGCCCCCGTGCGCCACCTCGTCGCGATCGTCGCGCTCGCCGCGCCGCTCCCTGCGTCCGCCGCACCGGAGAGCGCACCCCGGCCGTCCTCGGCGGCGCCCGCCCCCGAACCCCGGAGCGGTCCCGCGGCGAACGACATGATCGGAGGCCGGCTCCGGCTCTCGGCGAGCGGGTTCGTGGCGGTCCCCTTCGGCGAGCTCGATACCGCGCTCGATCTGAGCGACCTCGCGGGTACCGGCTTTTGTGGCCTGGTTCACGTCGGCTTCGGCATCGGTCGTCACGTCGGA
>QGUH01001151.1 GCA_003242355.1 Pseudomonadota bacterium | reverse complement strand
TTTTTTTTTTTAATTATCCGGCAGCCCCCCGGTATTTCACTTTCCCCTTCGGCGGGAGCGTTAGATTTGTAAAAGAGACAGGAGCTGGCCCGTGCCGCGGAGCGCTTCGGCCCGCACGAGGAACGGCGGGTACACCTCGGTGTAGCCGTGAACGCGCGTGTGCAGGTCGAGCATGAACGTGACGAGCGCGCGTTCGAGCCGCGCGCCGAGCCCCCACAGCACCGAAAAGCGCGACCCGGAGAGCTTGGCGGCGCGCTCGAGATCCAGGATTCCGAGGTTTTCGCCAATCTCCCAGTGCGGGCGCGGCTCGAAATCGAAACGCGGCGGTGTTCCCCACGTGCGCACGACGGGGTTGTCGCGATCGCTCTCGCCGTCCGGGACGCTCTCGTGCGGAACGTTGGGAATGGCGAGGAGTTGTTCCTCGAGCGCGTTCTGGAGATCGGCGAGCTCCGTCTCGAGCGCCTTCACTTCGGAGGACAACGCCTTCAGCGCTTCCCGGCGCGCGGCCATCGCCGCCTTGTCCCCGCGCCGTGCGAGCTCCGCCATCGCCTCGCTCTCGCTGTTCCGCTGCTTTTGCAGGTTCTCCGTCTTCAGAATGAGCTCGCGGCGGCGCCCGAGGAGAGGCCGAATCGCGTCGAGCTGCTCGGCGGCCGCGCGCGAGCGGCGCGCGAGAGCAGCGCGGACCTCGTCGAAGTGATCGGCAACGGTGCGGGGATCGAGCATGGGAGTCTCCGAAGGGCGACGCGTCGTTCTGCGCCGCGGGGCGCGAAGCTTACCGTGCGCCTCGCGCCTCCGCCCGGAAAGCGGCCCGGGCCGGGTGCGACTCAGAAGCCGACGCCGATGCCCACGCCGACGCCGAACGAGAACCCCGCGCCCGGGGCGCGAGCGCGCTCGGACGCGAGCAGGTGCGTGACGAGCGTGCAGGTGCGGAGGGCGGCTCCCTCGCAGCCGTGCCAGCGCCCACCGGGCTCACGCTCGCCATCCGCCCCGAAGTGCATCACCGACCCGTCCGGGCGAACGGCGACCCAAGCATAGTCGGACCAGGGAGGCGCCGCGTTGCTCACGCCGACGTAGCCGAGGAAACGCTCGTTGGTGCCGACCAACCGGCCGTCGGGAAGCAGCAGTGCCACGGGCTCGTGGTCGTCGTCCACGACGCGGCCGACGCTGTCGATGACGAAGAGCACTTCCCCGCCCTCGAGCACGCGCCCATCCGGCCGGAGCTCGATCGGGGCCTCGCCGGGGCGGTCCCAGCGGGCAGCGGGAAGGAGCAGCCGCGCCCCCCCTTCGGGCCAGTGAGGGGGTTCTCGCGGCGCGCAGGCCAAAAGAGCAAGGCTCGCGGCGAGGAGACGAGCGCGCACGGCCCGAAGCGTAGCACGGCGCCTCGTCGGCTAGGCCCGACGGGCGGGGCGCAGGCGAACGCAGCCCGGCCTGGCTAAAGGTGCACGTCGTCGCCGAGGTAGGCGGCGCGGATGCGGGGGTCTTCGCGGAGCTCCCGCGCGGATCCGGAGAGCACGATTTCTCCCGTCGCGAGGACGTAGGCGCGGTGAGCGGTCTCGAGCGCGAGCCGCGTGTTTTGCTCGACCAGCAGAATGGTGAGCCCGCTCGCCGCAATCTCGGTGATGCTGTCGAAAATCTGACGCACGAGCCGCGGCGCGAGGCCCAGGCTCGGCTCGTCGAGCAAGAGCAGCTGCGGTGCGCCCATCAGCGCCCGCGCGATGGCGAGCATCTGCTGTTCGCCTCCGGAGAGCGTGCCCGCGTCTTGGTTGAGGCGCTCGCCGAGGCGCGGAAACAGCCGGATGCAGCGCTCGAAGCGCTCGGCGCGAGCCGTGGGCTCGCGCTTGCGGAAGCTGCCGAGCTAGAGGTTCTCGCGCACCGTGGGTCCTGTCTTTTTTACACATCCCCGACCCCCCGAACCCGCACTACATCCCTTATGCG
>QGUH01000173.1 GCA_003242355.1 Pseudomonadota bacterium | reverse complement strand
TTCCTGTGGGGCGCCCTACTCCGTGCGCTGGATCACGTGGAAGCCGAAGGGCGTTTCCACGACCTCGGAGATCTCGCCGGGTTTCAGTGCGAAGGCGGCGTCCGCGAACGGCTTCACCATGTGCCGTCGCTCGAACCGACCCAGATCGCCACCGCGCAACTCAGCGCCGGGCTCGTCCGAGTACTCGGCCACGAGCTTCGTGAAATCCTCGCCGGCTTTCGCGCGCCCGAGCGCTTCCTCGGCGCGGGCGCGCGCCTCCTCCTTCGTCCGGGTCACGCCGGGAGACGCGCGGAGCGCGCCGCGATACGAGACGAGAAGGTGGCGCGCGGCGACCGTCTCCGCCGGCTCCGGAGCGCGCGTCTCCGCCTCGATCGCGGCGGCGCGGCTCGTTTTTCCGGGGGGTGGGGCGACCCGTGGCGGCTCACCCGGCCCTTCGAACGTGGTCACGACGCACGCCGGGGCGCACACGGCGAGCGCGAGGAGCGGGATCGAACGGTTCACTTCGTGCGCAGGATGACATGGAAGCCGAACGGCGTCTCGACGACGTCGGACAGCTCGCCGGGCTTCAGCGCGAAGGCGGCGTCGGAGAATTGCTTGACCATTCGGCGGCGGGTGAAGGAACCCAGCTTGCCACCGCGCACCGTCGCGTTCGGCTCGTCCGAATACTCCGCCACGAGCTTTTCGAACGCGACGCCTTTCTTCGCCTGGGCGAGGGCTTCTTCGGCGCGCTTCTTCGCCTCTTCCTTCGTGCGCGTGACGGTCGGCTGCGCGCGCCGCGCTCCCTTGTATGCAACGAGCAGATGCGAAGCCTCGATGCGCTCCTCGTCGGCCGCGGCGGCGGGGGCGGAAGCGTCGGGCCGCGGCGTCCGAGGCAGCCGGCGCGCCGTTGCGGTCGCCTCCGCCGCGGGTTGGGCCGGTTGCACGGCGGCCTTGACTTCGGTCGGCTCGGGACGCCGCTCTTCGAGATGCACGATCCCGCGCAGGCCTCCGAGGCCGCCCACCAGGCCGAGCAACACCAAGCCCCCGAGCGTCGCCCAGGGCGCCCAATCGGGAAGCCAATCGTCCGAGCGCTCTTCGCGGGACGCCCCGGTGTGGCCGCGGTGCCCTTTACGCGCGTCCCGCTCGTCCTCCTCGTCTTCGTCGTCGTCTTCCTCGTCCCGCTCGTCTTCGTCGTCTTCGTCTTCCTCGTCCTCGTCGCGAGACACGGCGGCCGCGCTCGCTACGCGGGGAGGCTGAGAAACGGGGTCGCTCGCCTTGGCGGCAGGCGCAGTGCCCGAAGGCGTGGTGGACTCGTTCCACTCGGCATCGAGCTCGTCCGTGGCGGGGGCGGGATCCGAGAGGGGCTTCTTCGACTCAGTTTCGGACATGGCTCTCCAGGTTGGTAACGGGTGTCCTCGGCCGTTGCTCGCGGGAGCTCACCGGGGAACGCAAGGGTCAAGAGCTCGGCCCGACCGTCGCCCAGGCGTTGGTGATCACGGGGTCGGGGCGATCGCCCGCGAACACCTCGAGGGCGAATCGATCGTCGCCGAGAGCATAGCCGGTCGTTCGTAGCGTTTCTCCCGGCCAAACGGGCCTTCGGAACTGAGCGCCGAGCCCGGTGACGCGCAGCGGCTTGTCTCCTAGGTGCTTGAGGAGCGCTCGCGTCATCACCCCGAAGGTCGCGAGCCCGTGGAGGATCGGACCCTCGGAAAACCCGGCGCGGGCGGCAAATTCCGGATCCGCGTGCAGCGGGTTGTAGTCGCCCGAGAGGCGGTAAAGCAGGGCCTGCTCGCGCGTGGTCGGCAGCGCGACGTCGAACGTGGGCGCGGCTCCTTCCGGGATCTTCGGCGAATCCACGCGCGGTGGCCGCGGACCGTCGAAGCCGCCGGCATCGCGGATCAGCACCGACCACTCCGTTTCGGCGAGGAGCTCGCCCGCGAGCGTCGTGCGTGTCTCGAACACGACGATCGCCAGCCGCTTCATGTCGTAGATGCCTTGCACGCGCCCCACCGTCTCCACCACGGCCGACGGCGGGAAGGGGCGGTGGATGCGCACGGTCTGCGTGTGATGCACGAGTCGTGTCAGATCGCAGCGCGTCTTCTCGAACAGACGAGCGACCGGCGCGTACGCCGGGACGACCGCGAACGACGGCAGAACGCGCGGGCCGCGCCCCTCGTACAGGTAATCGAGCTCGTCTGCGAGCGCACCGACGCCCAGTGCATAGAGAATCGTGTCGCGAAAGCCGTATTCGAAACGGAACGCTTCCGTTTGATGGCCGACTGTGGAAAGGTCCGGACGCATCGGGCAACCCCGTTGGGCGAGGCGAAACCGTTAGCGCGCTCCCCTGTGTACAGTCAACCTGAGGTTCGGACGAGAGCATGGGAACGGCGGGGCTCTTCGAGGTCGTCGAGGCGGTGCTGGCCGCCGCGGGCTTGGACCTCGCGAGCCTGCTCCGTGCGTGGGCGCGTCTCCTACCTACGCTCCTCATCGTGCCGATTTTCGGCGGCGCCGCGTTGCCCGGTCCCGCGCGCGCCGGCCTCGGCATCGCGCTGGCGGTCTCCGCGGCTCCTGCTCTTGGCCCCGGTGTTCCAGCGACCGGCCCGCTCGCGCTCCAGCTCCTCTCGGAGCTCGCCATCGGCATTCCCCCCGCATTGGGGGCTGCCGCGCTTTTCTACGCTGCCATCATGGCGGGCGGCGCCATCGACGATCTTCGCGCGGCGCGTGAGACGAGCACGCTGCCGCCGCTCTCGGGTCAGACGTCACCCATGGGGGCGTTGCTCGGTCTGCTCGTCGTGATCGTTTTCTTGCAGACCGGCGGCGCGTCCCGCATCGTCGAGTCGCTCGTTTCGCTGACGCCGGGCGCGCCATTGATGGCGAGCACCGTGGCGCTGCTTCTCTCGTCCGTCTCGATCGCCGTCGCCGTCGCGGCTCCCGTTGCGGTCGCCGCGATCGTGCTCGGCGTCGCCGAAGGGCTCATCGCCCGCGCCGCGCTTCCCGCCCACGTCACGGCGCTGCTCGCTCCGTTGCGCGGCGTCGTTCTGCTGGCGATGACCGCGTTGCTCCTCGACCGCATTCTCGAGGCGCTCACCCAGAGCTTCCCCTGAGTCGTCGAGCGGGAGTCGAGCTGCGCTCTCGCTTCGTTCGCAGGAGACGCGCGCCGCCTTTCCGCGGGGCCTTTCCCACGCGGGCACTCGGTACGACGCTGGTGTCCGGGGCCTTCGGGCTCCCCAACCGCTCGGCGCTCTGGAGGCCGACGGCGAACGAACGAGGCGACGGTGCGTTATTCGGCGAACTGGGGCGATTTCGACACGCCGTTCACCTCGAAGGTGATGTTTCGGAGAGTGACGCTGCCGGCGGTGTTGTCGTCGATCTCGGTGCCGACTTCGAGGCGGGTCACCCAGAGATCTCTCGAGAGGTTGTAGTTGCCGACGAGCCAATCGATGAAGGCTTTGACGTCGACGCGTCCCGAAAAACCATTCATGGGGCCGCCGTTCGCCCGGAACTGGAAGTACCGCCACTGCCCGCCGGCCCAGTTGTCGTCCTGGTGACAGAGGTTGTAGCTCTTGTCGCCGGCGTTCGCCGTGCCGCTCTTGTCGCAGGCCCAATCGTCTTGCCAACCCCAGAACGCGATGAGCTCCGCGTACACTCCGGGATTCTGAGAAGTCACCGGGTGCTCGCGGCTGAGCCAAAACTCGAAATTGACGTTCCACGTCGTGGCGCGCTGAATGCTGACGCTCAGGCCGTCGATGGTGACGCTGGCGCTCGTGATGTCTTTGATCTGGAGCGGCAACACGCTCGTCGACGGAAAGGAGGGCGTCGTCGCGAGCGGGCTGTTCGCGCCGAACGGGTGAATTCCGAACTCGATTTCCGGATAGTCCGGCTTGGTCTTGTTGCCCCCGCAGCCGCCGCGATCGAACGCCCAGCCGAAGCTTTTGTCTTGGTTGACGAACACGCGCATCATCGTGTTGCAACCGAGCTCGTCGGAGCCCCACTTGTTGTTGATCAGCCGAATGTCACCCAGATTCAGATACTCCCGGGAGCCGCTCTTCGAATCGCCCGGCTTGGCCAGCGGAACCCCGTTCTGATCGACGACGGGTCCGCTGCCGCCCGAGTCCATGCCGCCGGTCGAATCCATACCGCCCGACGCCGCGCCCCCGCCCGAGTCCGTGCCACCCTGTGAGGTTCCACCCGTGGCGTCGGGCCCGCCGCCCATTGCCGACTCGCCTCCGGCACCGCCCATCACGGGGGCGCCGCCCGAGGGCGTGCCGCCGTCCGAGCCGCCCGTTGGCGACGTGCCCGCCGTAGGGCTCGAACCGCCCGATGGCGCCACCCCGCCCATCGACGACGCACCGCCCGTGGTGGTGCCGCCCGCGCCCGGGGACTCGCCACTCGATCCGCCGGCTGCCGTCATTCCGCCGCCCGTGGCGGTGCCGCCCGCGCCGCTGGACGTGCCGGTTTGCGATCCGCCGCTGCCCAGGGTGCCACCGTTCGTCGACCCACCACTAGTGAAACCGGTTCCACCCGCGGCAGCGCAGCTCGGGTCCGCGGGCCCACAGCTTGGGGGCTCTGCATGGCCGCAGTGAGCGAGCACCCATGGGATCGCGATGCAGGTCCCGATTCGAAGCAGAGTCGATCCAGACATGGAGATTTCTCCGGGGGCGACGCGCGCCGGTGTCGGCACCGGACGGGCGCATCGTACGATCGGTCGGCGCAAAGGAACGCCTGGATCCGCACGGAAAACGCAGGTCGATGGCCGCCATCGTGCGAATGTTCCGTTCTCGGTGCTCGAATGGGGCGGCCTCACCCGACGGGATGGCAACGGCCCTGCCACTGCGGTTGGGCTCGATCACAACTCGGTGCGATACGCGAGGCTCACACCGAGTGAGAACATCGTGTTTCGGCCCGTCAGCGATGCTTCGCTGCCGAGCGGATCGCGCGCAGGCTGGTGCGGGAGGAACCAGTGGCCGTAGCGGAGCGTCAGCCCCGCGCTCCAGTTGGGCGACAAGGCGACCACCGGACCGCCTGCCAGGCCGACGGTGCCGCCCTCGGTGCGGATGGTGACCCCGCGCGGGCCGAGCAACGCTCGGTTGTCGTCGCGGCTCTGCTCGACGATGAAGCTGTCGCTCACGACGACGAGGCCGCCCGTGATCCCCACCCACCACTCGACGCTGTCGCCCACGTACGGGTAGTAGCGGACCATGCCCTCGACCGTGAAGTACCGGCGAATGTGATCGCGCTCGACACCTTCGGGATCGCGGGGAGCGTCCGTCGTCGGAATGAGGGCGAGCAAGATGCCCGCGCCGAAGGCGAATCGACGACTGCTCCGATAAAGCTGCCAGACTTCGACTTCGAGGCTCGTGTCTCCGTGTGAGCAGCCGGCAGCGCGCTCGATGCACACCTCGGCTCCCGGCAAGGTGAGCCAACCGACACCGGCCTCGGCGATGCCGGCGGGGCGCTCGAGGGCCGCGAAGCTGAATCCAGGGCGCGCGGCGAGCGGATCGAGGTCGCGGGGCGACGGTTCGGCGTACGCGCCGGATGCGACCAAGAACGCCGAGACGAACTCGAGAATTCGACCGCGGACGTTCATGGCGCAGCCTCCGCCCGGGGCGGGGGAGCGAGCAGCCCGACGCCGTGCGCGACGAGGAGCGCGGCGAGCGCGCCCACGACGAAGTAGAGCAAGAATGCGGCGGCGCGGCGAACCCGGGCTCGCCGCGGGGAAGCAACGGACCGTTCGGCAGGGCGCTTGGCGTGGATCGATCTGCCGCTCGGCGAGCCGGACCTTTGGGAGGAAGGGCAGGCAGTGGGAGCCGAGCCCAAAACGGGGGTGAGGGTCTTCTGCGAGCCGAGCAGCGTGGACGACAAGCCGATCTGCTCGGGCTCGAGGTGGGCGACGCGCGCGGCCTCGACGAGCGCGCGCCCGAGAGCGCGCGCATCCGGCGCGCGTGCCGCGGGATCCTTCGCGAGATTGTGCATCACGACGCGCGCGATCGGTTCGGGAACGCCGCGAGCCCGGTCGAGCTCCGTGAGCTCCGGCGGGGATGCGGTGGCGTGTTGCAAGAGAACCTGCAGGGCGTCTTCGCCGTCGAAGGGCGTGCGCCCCGCCAGGCACTGATACAACAGCGTCGCGAGCGCATAGCAGTCGGCGGCGGGCCCCACGTCGCGCCCCTGCGCTCCTTCGGGCGAAACGTAGCGCGGAGTGCCGAGAACCGCACCGGCGCGCGTTTGCACGTCCGCGCTTCCCGGCATCCGTGCCAGACCGAAGTCGACGAGCTTTACGAAATCGGCGTCGTCGCCCCGGTGCACCAGGATCACGTTCTCCGGTTTGAGGTCGCGGTGGACGATGCCGCGCGCGTGGGCTTCACCGAGCGCGTCGCACAGCGCGAGCACGATGTGGAGCGCGCGGCCGAGGGGGAGCGCGCCGCCTTCGCGCTCGAGCAACTGCGCGAGCGACGGTCCGTCCAAGAACTCGAGTGCAAGGTACGGCTCTCCTCCGGGGTGCCCGCCGACGCTCGGTACCGTCCCCGTTGCGTGCACGATCGCGACGTGAGGGTGCTCGAGGCGCGCCGCGATGGCGGCCTCGCGCCGAAATCGAGCGAGGACGTCCGCGCGTGCGAGCAGCTCCGTGCGCAGAATCTTGATCGCGACGTTGCGCTCGACCACCAGCTGGCGCGCGCGGTACACGTGCGCCATCGAGCCCGATCCGATCAGCGCGTCGAGCCGGAACTGTCCGTCGAGCACGAGCCCGGCGTGGGGGCCGCGTGCGCCGGAAGCTTCGGCGACCAGGGAGCTCACGATGCCATTTTGCCTGGCCCCACTGGGCAGGACGAGGGCTCGTGTTCGTTCGCGGTGCGCGCCCGCGAGGCGATCGGTGCGCTGATGGCTTCGAAGACCGTAGTTTTCTCATGGAACGGACCTTGCAGTCTTCGTGCGTCCCGGAGGGGTGACCGGTTCGCCGTCCAAACCGCTACCAGGTCCGTCGGTTCGGTCGGCAAAGTCCTGTATAAGAGCGCGTCGTCATGCAGCGGCTCTTCGGGCTTCGCGGTGTGTTGGCACGGTCGCCGTGCCCCCGGCCCTCCGCGCGAAAACGGG
>QGUH01000172.1 GCA_003242355.1 Pseudomonadota bacterium | reverse complement strand
GGCCTGCGGAGCCCCGAAAGGAGCAAGATGCCGCCCAGAGCGACCGCACCGATCGCGCCCCCATGCAGGTGGGCGCGCTTGTAGTACGCCCAACTCTTGTCGACCACGCTCTTGGCCTTCGCCGCGTCTCCCGCGTAAACGGTGTTCAGTACCGCCGCGGCGCGATCCGAGAGGCCCTTCTTCATCGAATCCTCGAACGCGCCGAACGCGCCGCCGAACGCAAAACCGAACAGGATCGTCAGAAGAGCAAGCACCATGCCCCAACGCGAAACGCGCAGTCGCTGAGAGAAGTCCTGCGTCCTCACGAGCGCGACCTCTCGTGTGCTTCCTTCGACCGCAATGAGACCTGTGACTTCCATCGAGTCTCCTCGTTGCTCACGCCGTGGTCTACCTGCCACCGCAGAAAGCACGGCGGCGAGATGAATCCTGGAATGTTCCCGAGACTGCCGAACGACAGGCAAAGACCGAGCCACGCCCGGCACGCGCTCGTCCCGCCCGGAGAACGGGGCTCGAGGCCGTACATTTTCGACGGATCTGGGAGCCGCCGCTCCGCGCTCTGACACCGCTCCCGAGGGGAGCGCGCAGGTTCTGCGCCTCGGACTCTTCGCGAAGTCATCTCACTCGTTTCGAACGACGCGCAGGTCTTGCGCGTCCTTCGGGGCTTCGCAACGAAATTTCGACGACCTAGCGCACCGCCCTCGCGCTTCGGGCCCGGACTCACCCAAACCGTCTTGCACGACCGCGCCGTGAGCGCCTCGACGACCCGGCGCGAGCACTCGAGAGTTCGAGTGGGCCGGTTGGCGTGAACCGCTACCCCTCATGCGCATCGTCGGGTCTCACTCGACACTCCCCAACGCACAGTCGAAACGAGAGCGCTCCTTCGTGGAGCCAATTTGGGCAGTGCACCTATCGCGATAGAACGCACACCTGGGGAACTGTAGGGCCTACAGGAATGCGAATCGCACTCGTGTGAAATCGTCATCTCGTCAACAAATGACCATGGCTGTGCACGCGAGTCATCCTGTACTGTCCGGCAGATTGGGAGCGCCACGACATGCAGAGGGAGGAGCATGCGAACGAGGTGACCGAGTCGTCGGTCGACGACGTCGTTCGACTGATGTCGAGCGACGACACCGCCGAACGGGTCGCGCTCATCGAGATGTACCCGCCAACCGGTACGACGGAGAGCGCGCTTCTCGCAGCACGCATGACCATGCCGGAGATGAGGCCCCAGGCCTTGGACCTCCTGGCAATGTCGTACAATCGCACCGGCCGGCACGATCTCGCGGCTCGATTGGGGGAAGCGACGTACCGCCTCGCGCGCTCGATGTACGAGCGACGGCAGGGCGATCTCGAGACGCTGCAGATGATCGCCGGAAGGGGCGCACTCAGTTGGTGTGATGGGCTGAAGCACCTGGGCAAAAACCGGGAAGTCTTGCGCCTCATCGAGGAGCCGATCGAGTGGCTGGAGCAGCTGGGTGACACGGCGAACCTCGACCTCTTGCGGCTGAAGCGCGTCGAAACGGAGCTCGATCTCGAGCTCTACGACGCTGCCGACGCACACTTGGCGGCGATCAGCGAGTCGGAGCTGCCGCCCATGGTACGGGTCGTCTTCCGAGCGCACAAGCTCGCTCTCGAGCAGCGCAAGGGTGGCGGAACGGAGCTCCGCGAAGAGCATCCGGAATACTCGCTCGGTGACGTCACGAGACTCTTCTTTTCAGGCGAGAAGCGAGAACGAAGGGGCCCCCCGCTCACCGCGGCCCAGGGGCAGACGTTGCTCGACGTCACCAACGCGCTGACCCGCTTCCTCGGAGGTGCGCAGGGGGCCGTGAACGCGTTTACGGTTCGCCAACGAATCCTCGATGCCAGCTACCTGTTCGCCGACCCCCGGAAGGGACGCGATCCGGCAGAGATCGAGAAGGTCATTCCCACGCTGCGCTTCGGGCGGGATTGGATGCTCGAGAACGGCTATCCGGACTTCGCGAACGATGCTCGGTGGGGCCTTTATCTGGCTTACGACCGCACGGGTCGCCAGTCTCTCGCGGCACGAGAGCTTCAGGCGCTCCGAGCGAGCATCGAGCACGCCCGAAGCAACTTGGCGGATCCGATGGACCGCTCCAGGCTCTCGGCGCGGTACCCGTACCTCTATCCATCGCTCGCTTCGCTCTGCTTCCAGATCGGTGACGTACGCGGTTTGTTCGAAACGATCGAGGCGAGCAAAGGGCGTGTGCTGGCCGATTTGCAGACGCACCTTCGCGGGGTTCCCGCACACGAAGCCGACTTTTCCGCGATGGTGTGGGCGCTGCCCAGCTTCATTGCCAAGCTCCGCTGCGCCTACGTGACGTACTTGGTGGACGATGACGTTACGTTCGCCGTCGTGCTCGATCGGCACGGCAACCTGAGGATGCATCGCATTCCGCTCGGCGTCGACGCGCTTTCCGCCCTCGCGAGAGCTCGGGACCCACGGACGTGGGGCAAGCGCGATCCCGACACGCTCACGAAAGCCCCGGACGTCCCCCGAGCGCTCACCCCGCTGGTCGAATGTCTGAACGACGTTGCCGACGATCCCGAAGTCCAGCACGTCTGTTACTCGCCCAGCGGTCCCCTCCTCGGCATCCCGCTCCACTGCGCTCACCTCGGGGCACGTCCGCTGGCTGCCAGGTTCTCCGTCTCGCGCGTGCATGGCGCGGCGTCGCTCTTCCACCTTTTTGCGCGAGAGCCGGTACGGCCCGGCGCCTTCTTGACGGTCGAAGTGCCCGCCAAGCAGGACCTCGGCAACCCCAAAAAGCTCGCGGCCCTGGCGGGACCAGGAAACTGGTTGGCAGAAAATCTCTCGAGCGGCGCTCGCATCCACGGGCCAGAGGCGGATGCGGAAACGCTGGCCCGGCTGCAGCTCGACAATCGCATCCTCGTCTTTGCGGCCCACGGCACGTTTCCGGCAGCCCTCGAGTCGAAGGAAGCCGTGAACCCGTACTCCAGCTCGGGGTTGCTCCTGGCCCAGGATGGTCGGCTGCCAGACCTCGACACCGAATTGCGCGGGAGCTCGAATCTGTTGAGCCCCGAGAAACTGGTCGACCTCGAGCTCGACCTTTCGAACAGCCACGTGATTCTGGGCGGGTGTGTGACCGGCCTCGCCTCTCCGAGCGCGGGAGGTGACGCGCTGGGTCTCGAGTTCGCCATGATTCAGAGCGGCGCGGCGAGCCTGCTAGCCTCCCATTGGGACCTGGCGGCTCGAGACATGGCAGCCATCGTGGTGGACTTTCTCGACCGATGGCTGAACCAACGCAAGACTCGCGCCGAGGCGTGGCACGAAGCGATATCGAAGCTCGGAGCCAGCAGCGATTGGGCGAGCAGCACCGCCTATCACTGGGCGGCACTCTCACTGACGGGTGACTGGAGATGACGATGACGACGACTGCAGGCGATGTGGTGAGCCAACTGCGCGCGATGGATGACTTTCTCCTTTTGAAGTTCTTCAAGTGGTACACCAACGAGGTCGTGCAGGCTCTGGATCTCGATCGCGATGGTCTCCTTTCGGGCGTTGGGAGCCTTCGCGACGACCCGCGCCTGGCCGCGGCCTTCGAGCTCCTCGAAGGGCGAGAACGCGCGGCCCTTTCGCGCAAGGAGGCGGTCACCGTTGCTCGCTTTACGCTGGAAGCATTGGCCGTTCACCCCAATTTTCGAGAGAGTCTCGAGAGGGAGCTCGCCAACTACGAAGACGACGAGATGCCGGCCGACATCGTGCTGTCTCTGGGCTTCGCTGCCGTAGCGGTGATCCTCGCTTCGACGACCAAGTTTCGCATCGTCTACAAGAACGGAAAGCTCTCCGTCGAAGTCGGTAAAGAGCCCGCCAACCCGGAAATGCTGAAGAGAATCGTGGAGCCATTGGCCGGCGCGGCCCGCGTGTTGAGCCAGGGGGCGGCCAACCCGACGCCCGAGTGAGCGAAGAACGGGCGAGCCCCGCTTCGTTCCTCTCCGCCACGCTCGTCGTTACGACTTCTCCTGCAACGCAAATCGTGCTCGCTCATCGAGCGCCGAGAAGGATGACATGAAATGTTCGACGAACTGATACGAGCGTTGTCTCGAGCATCGGTACCGTTCAGCGGCTTCCTCGAGGAAGTTTGGGCGCTGTGGACCCGGGACATCGGTCGAGCCGTGCTCCTCGCGCGCTGGCGTTGGCAGGAGATTCCGAACGACGTGTTCGAACGAGCGGCCCTGCTTCAACGACAGCTCGAGTCGGCGAGGGCGAACCATGAAATCGATCAGCAGGTGGACACCCGGCTCGGAGCGATGGGCATCTTTCCGTCGAGACCCGCCGCCAGTTACGGGAGCTACGGTCCGAGCGTCGATCCCAACCACCAAGTCTTCCTCACCACGCTCGCCACCATTCGCCAGCATTCCGGCGACCCCCCAACGACTCCGGCGTTCGGAGAACGGGCGTATCTCGTGCTCACGGGGCAGCTCGACCCGGTCGAAGCCCTCCTCGAAACACTACCTCCTCTCCTGCGCGCACAAATGATGGCGGCAGCGCGAGCGAGCGCCATGCTGGGCCTCGGCAATTTCATGCAACAGCAAGGCATCATTACCGCGGCCTATATGCTCCCCCGCGAACGGATCCCCTCGTTGCTGTCAGGATACGTCTAGAGCGACAAACGGTTGGGAACGCGCCGAAATACGCGGAAAACAGCGTCGGAGAGCGTGCCCGCGTGGGGAGGGGCCCCGCCGAGTTCACCTCGGCGGGGGGGGGCGGCGCGTGCCGCCCCTCCGAAACGAGGCTAGAACGTCGATCGGTCAAACCGATCGGCGTTCTAGCGCGACGAACGGTTGGCAACGCACCGAAACGTGCGGAGACCAGCGTCGGAGAGCGTGCCCCGTGAGCACGCCGAGGCGCCTCGATCGTGACCCGCGTTGCGGTTGGGCGCCCGTTTTTGCGCGGCCGGGCTTAGACCTCTCCCGGTGCCGGGCGGCAGACCCATCACTTGGGTGGTGTGCGAAAGCCGGTGAGCAGGTTGGTGGCAGCGTCTTTCCATTGGCGCACGGCGCGTCGCGGGCCTCCGAGAGCGCCGGCCAGCTCGAGGATGGCGAGTCCGTGCACGAGGCAACCGCGCAGCCCGCGAGCAAGAACGGCATCAGGCGGTCGCCTCGGAGCTCCGGATTTCTTCGTACCGCGTGGCAATCCAGGCGATGCGGGGTTCGCCGCCGATGCCGCGACCAGGCGGATGATTCTCGACGATCTTCCTGGCCAACTTCGGCAGCAGCAGAACGAGGAGCAAATCGGACGACGAGGGATCGAGCGAAGGACGCGTGTGTCCCCTCGCCTTCAGCGACACGTCGAGCTTCGCAAGCTCGGTCCGTGCGCGTGCCTCCAAATCCGTGGTGTCGCCCAGCACGGCCTCCAGGTCTTTCGGTGCCCGCAGCCCGAGGAGATCGAGCTCCGTGAACAGCGGCCCCGCATGAATCGCGAAATCGGCGCCGGGGAACCATTGGCACGTGCGCGCGACGAAGTCGTACACGTCCGCGAACTCGCCGGAACGGTTCTTCAGTCGCGCCTCCGTCGCTGCCAGCAGCCTGCTGATGACTCCGTCCCCGGCTCTCGACAGATGACCGAGGCTCACCAAGAGCTCTTGCTCGGTCGGAGAGAGCTCGCCGGAGAAGTGCTTGTACCGAA
This sequence comes from Pseudomonadota bacterium, assembly GCA_003242355.1. Lineage (GTDB taxonomy): Bacteria > Myxococcota_A > Polyangia > Polyangiales > Polyangiaceae > PMG-095. The sequence continues at coordinate 1,400 of QGUH01000172.1, read as the reverse complement.
TGTCGTGCTCGATCTCGTTCCACACGTGCGCCATCAGGCTGCACACTTGCACCTCGCACGGCGTGTCGTGCAGATGCGAATACGCCCCGACGAGCTCTTCGGGACGCAGGAACACGTCGCAGTGGGTCGCCCGGTAGAAGTTGGACGGGTCGTTGGCGCGCTTGTCCTTCTTCTCGGGTTGGAGCGAGGCGCCATTCGGCCCAAGAAAGCGCGCCTGAATGCCGGCGACGACCTTGCCCTCGAGCTCCTTGTCGTACGTCGCAATCCGCACGCCAGCGAGATCCCGAATCGAGGCGAAGACGGCGTCCACCGACTTTACGGCCCGAGGATCCTGCTTCGCGAGCTTTCGGATCTTGCCCTCGAAGCTCTTCGCGGTTTTCACCCGCGAGGTCACTTGCGCTCGGATCGCGTTGCCCTCGACGATCTCCACGCGGCAAATCTCGGCAACCCGAGCGCTGAGCTCGAGGTACCGATCGTACTCCCGCTCGTAGCGCGTGAGCGCGTTCTCGATGATCTCGTCGAGGGTCATGGCAGGCGTCCTCGGCGCGGTCCCAACCGTTCGTCACTCCGGGAACGCTTAGTATACTCCTCTACGACATCGCCGTGCGCACCATCGAGAACGAGAAGAAGCTCATCGCCCGCGTCCGCTGGATTCGCGGACAGCTCGAGGCGCTCGAGCGCGCGCTCGAGAGCGAAGCGGGGTTCAGCGCGCTCCCTCGTGCGCTCTGAACTCCTCACGGCCTTCGGCGTCCCACGCGAGGGCTTCCTCGTCTGTCGATAATTCGTCTGCCGCGGGCGATGCAGTTGCGTACGCCGCTGCGTCGGCGCCTGCCTCCGCCGCCACCCCGAGGGCCTCCGCTCGCGCCGGGCACGGCGGGGGAATACGGCGTGCGCCCTTCGGGCGGCGCGGCTCGACGGTATCGCGGTCGGTTTTCGGGGGTTTGCACGACCGCGTTTGACAAACGGAGGGCCCTCCGTTACTAAGCGGAGGTCCCTCCGTTACCGGCTCCCGCCAACGACCGGAGCTTCCGCTTTCACGGCCGGCACACGACACGCGACGCATCCATCATGCACAAGAGACTGAAGAGCGCCTTGAAGCAGCTGCGCAGCGATGCCCGGCGCAATCGCGACCAGCTGTTGGCTGCCGCGGTCGAGGCGTTCGCGCGGGATCCGGCTGCATCGCTCGAGGGGATCGCCCGCGCCGCGGGCGTCGGCATCGGCACCCTGTACCGCCACTACCCGACTCGCGACGCGCTGATCGAGGCGGTGTTCCGCACCGCGACCTAGGGGCCCTGCGCGGGGGCCCCCCAGCCCCCGCCCCGCCACCCGCCGGCCCGGGGGTTTTCCCGGTTTCCTTGTCCCTTAAAACAATCTACCCCGCCCACAAAAAGAGAGGGGTA
>QGUH01001150.1 GCA_003242355.1 Pseudomonadota bacterium | reverse complement strand
TGCTCTTTTGTTTTTTTTCACTATTCCGCACCCCCCGCGCTCTACCCCTCCCCCTTCGCCCGGAGCCTCAAATTGGTAAAAGAGACCGGCCCAAGGAGCCGCGGAGCCCCCGCCGGCGAAGTGGCCGAGGTTGAGCTCTCGCACTTCCGCTCGTTAGCCGGGCGGCACTCGAGCCCGATCATGCGGAGTGCCGCGCGAAGCGACGCTCCGTGCGACGGTGTTTTTCGGCGCGTTCGAACCGTGTGTCGCTTTACGCCGAGGCGACTCTTCGCGCGGTGAGGCGTGGGACGAGGGTGAGGTGGCGGTTGGCGCGCGCAATCAGGTGGAAGACCGCGGCGCGGAAGCGGACGTCCTTGCGGTCGATGCCGTGCCCCGCGAGCAGTGACGTCACCGCCGCCCGAAGCCCCATAAAGTCGCTCGGGTGCAGGAGCACCTCGACGAACTCGGGGCGGTAGAAGCCGCGAACGAACTTGCGGTAGACCTCGACGCTCTCCTTCACCCAGCGCTCGTAAGACAGCAACGTGGTGCGGGAGAACTGCCCGCGCGCGAAGGCGTGCTCGATCGTCTCCGCCGCGCGGAACGCGCCCGCCATGCCGAGATAGACGCCGGTCGAGAACACCGGATCGATGAACGTCGCGGCATCACCAACGAGCAGCCAGCGCTCGCCCACCATGCGCTCGCTCGAGTACGACCAATCCGAGAGCGTTCGAATCGGCGCCACGCGCCGCGCGTTCGCGAGGCGCTCGCGAAGGTACGGCGAGGCCTCGACACGTTCGAAGAAGTACCGCTCGTCGAGCTTTCGGTCGCCGCGCGCCTTGACGGGCGCCACGAGCCCCACGCTCGTCCGATCGTTCTTCAACGGAATGACCCACCACCAGCCGTCGGGAACGAGCACGATGGTGATGTCGCCTTCCCGGTCTCCGGAGTATCGCCGAGCGCCTTCGAAATGCGAAAAGATGGAGAAGTTGCGGAGCGACGCGTCCATGCGCCGCAGCCCCAACCTGCCGGCCACCAGCGACTGCTGCCCGGTCGCGTCGACCAGCACCTCCGCCTCGACCTCGCAGCGCTTTCGCTCGCTCGTCCGACCGTAGACGCGAGCACGGCGTAGATCCGTGTCGAAGGCGGTAATCTGCACGCCCTGCCGCACGTCCACGCCGGCGCGCGCGGCGTTCTCGAGCAGCACCGTGTCGAGCTCGGCACGATCGACCTCGAAGGCCGAGGTCGGGCCTTCGACGAGCCCCTGGTCGAACGCGTAACGTCGCGAAAACGAGCCGTCGTCGCTCACGAACTCGGCGGCGTACTTGCGCAAGAACCGCCGCTCGAGCTCCGGCATCACGCCGAGCTCCTCGAAGAGCGGCATCGCGCAGGGCAGCAACGATTCTCCGATGTGAAAGCGCGGAAACGTTTCGCGCTCGCACAAGACGACCCGCCGCCCTCGGCGCGCCAGCAGGGTGGCGACGGTCGACCCGGTAGGGCCGCCTCCCACGACGATCACGTCGCAACGCTCGCGTGTCATCTGCGCTCGCCTCGTAGCAGGCCCGCCGAGCCGGGGGAAGCGGTGGGCGTGCGCCGCGCCCGCCCGCGCCCGGCCGCGGCGCGATCGACGGCGTCCGAGCGGCGGCGTCGCGGTCCGGCGGCGCCGAGCTCACCCGGCGAAGGCGGTCGAATCCTTGCGCGTGAGCTCGCGAACGAGCACGGTCGCGTAGCTGCCGGCGGGGAGCGAAAACTCGAGCACGAGCCGATCCGGGACGAGCGGAGTGAGCACGAGATCCCGAACCGGGACCACGAGATCGCGGCGCGCGCCGGGCGCGCTGCGCCCGAGCGCCTCGAGCATGGGCTCGGTGACGCCGAGATCGGCGAGGACGCGCTCCTCGATCTCGAGCGCCCGCCCCCGGGGCTTGCGCATTTTGGGTCCCAAAATGGGCCGGGTCGGGGG
>QGUH01001149.1 GCA_003242355.1 Pseudomonadota bacterium | reverse complement strand
TCCCCCGGCCGCTACACGATCGCCGACGTGCTCGGCGCCTGACCTGGCGTCCGCCACGACGGGGAGTTGGGCTTCCAAGCCCGCGTCGGCCTACACCGCGCGTGACGGCCGTGGGTTCGTTGCGGTGCCCGGCCGGCGAGGGGATCAGCGCTGGCGCTTGAGGCGGCCGTCGGGGCCGAACTCGCTGGCGACGTCGGGGTCGACGGTCGGCGCGGTACCCACGCGCTCGTGCGCCTCGTCTTCGGGCGCGTCGTCCTCGGCGTCGTCGTCGTCGTCCCCCTCGTCGTCGGCGTCTTCGTCCTCTTCGTCGTCGTCGCCCTCGTCATCGTCTTCGTCGACTTCAGCGCCGGGCCAACCGGCGGGGAGCCGGTTCTTGAGCGACCAGCGCAGGCCGTAGAAGCCGAGCAGGATGCCGGGGATGCTCAGGATTTGTCCCATGCGCAGGGGCGAGTCCGGAGAGATGCCCTCGTACTCCTTGAAGAACTCGACGAGGAAACGACCCGAGAAGTAGATCGCGAAGAACGAGGAAATCAGAAGGCCGCGCGGGCGGCGTTCACGGCCCGCCTTCTTGTCGATGAGGTACAGGCTGCCGAGCACGACGAGGCCGAGGACGACCTCGTAGATCTGGCTCGGATGACGCAGCGGGGCGTTCTCACCGTCGAAGCGGGGGAAGCGAAAGCCCCAGGTGCCGTCGGTCAGCTTGCCGACGACCTCGGAGTTCATGAGATTGCCGAGGCGGACCAGCGTCGCGCCGAGCGCGGCGGAGAACGCGAAGCGATCGGCACCCTCCAGGAACGGAATGCCGCGGCGCTTGCAGAACAGGTACATCGCGAGGATGAGGCCGATGACGGCTCCATGGCTCGCGAGGCCGCCGGTCCAGATCTGGAAGACCCACGCCGGATCGCGCAGCGCCTTGTCGAGATCGTAGAAGATGACGTGCCCGAGGCGCGCGCCCACGAGCACGCCGAGCACGCCGTACACGATGAAGTCGTTCGCGTCGTCGGCGGAGCCGCGCCCCCGCACGATCTGCCATTTGAGCAGCGCGTGGCCCCCGAGGAACACGAAGACGAAGAGCAAGCTATAGTAGCGAAGCCCGTAGCTCTCCGGCATGAACTTCGCGACGACGCCGGCGAGAACGGCGAAGAACACGCCGGACCAGATCTGGTCGTTCGCCTTTTTGTACAGCCCGTACCCGAACGAGAACGCCGCGAACGCTGCGAGCAGCGCGACGACGACGACGCGCGGCAAGCTGAAGAAGACGGGGTCGACGTCCCAGTTTACGGTAGGCAGCATCGGAATCCTCGAGGGTCCTATCTCCGAGCAACCAGAAATAGGAATGCCGCTCCCAGTAACCCAAAGCCGGACACGAGGCCAGGGGGCTTACGCGATCGGGACGCCGAGCGCCGCGAGCTCCGCCTCCGCGATCTCGGCCCAGCGGGCATTCGCGCGCGGGTTCGCCGGGCTCGGGTGCAAGATGCAACCTGTTTTGATGCCGAGCGGGCCGAGCGCGCGGCGCGCCGCGGCTTCGGCGAAGTTGCCGACGCCGACCACGAGCGCCGGCTCGAGCGTGTGCACCATTTCGACGAGGGCGCGATCGCAGATCTCGGTCAAGGCGCTCTGCTCGGCGCGCGGCAGCTTGTCCGGCGTGCGATTTCTGCCGGACTCCTCGACGAACGCGAGGGGGCAGTAGTTGATGACGAAGAACCGCTCGAAGAAGCGGTCGGCCGTCCCGAAGCGCGCCCGGGCCCAGCCCCAGAGGCGCGCTCCGCTCACCTCCGAGCGCGGGCACGCGAAGCCGAGCACGGGGCGCGCGGGGTGCTCACAGCGCGGCCGCTCCACCCGGCCTTCGATGCCCAGGAAGTCGCGCACGCTCGCCACGTCCCCGAACGGAACGCCCGTTTGCACCATGCCGAACGGGCCCGGGTTCATGCCGAGCAG
>QGUH01000171.1 GCA_003242355.1 Pseudomonadota bacterium | reverse complement strand
CCGGTTAGTCGTTGGCACGGTTAGAGTTGTATAAAGGACCGGCCCCGGCCCTTCCGGGGGCCCACCGTCCGGCTCGGGCAAGTACCGGGGGGATTCCCCCGACGGCCGCTCGGCGAGGGCGCGCGGAGCGCGGCTCGTTCGGAACGCCTCGAGGTCCTGCGCCAACGCCTCCACGGTGGGGTAGCGATCGTCGGGGCGTTTCGCGAGGCACTTCAGGATGATGGCCTCGAGCCCGCGCGGAACCTCGCCGCCGGCCGGCAGAGGGCGCGAAAGCGGCGGTGGCGCGCGATAGAGGTGCTGCGTGAGGATGCCCATCAGGTTGTCGGCGTCGAAGGGCACGCGCCCGGAGACCATCTCGTAGAGGATGACGCCGAACGAGTAGATGTCGCCGCGCTGGTCCACGGGTTGCCCGGACGCCTGCTCGGGCGACATGTAATGCGGCGTGCCGAACACCGCGCCGGCCCGCGTGAGCCGCGTTGCGTTCGCGCCCGAGGACACCTTCGCGATGCCGAAATCGAGGATTTTGACGAAATCCTGCTCCGAGCCGTGCCGCGTCAGGAAGATGTTGTCGGGCTTGAGATCGCGGTGAACGATGCCCGCGGCGTGGGCGGCAGCGAGGCCATCGGCGAGCTGCGCGGCGATGTGCAGAATGCGATCGAGCTCGAGCGCTGCGCCGCCCTGGAGCAGCTTCGCGAGCGACATGCCCGTGAGGTACTCCATGATGAAGTACGTCGAGCCGTCGGGAAACTGCCCGAAGTCGCTGATGTCGATGATGTGCGGATTTCCGATCGCGCTCGCCGCCTTGGCTTCGTTCAAAAAGCGCTCGGTGACCTCGGCATCCCGCGCGAGGTCCGGGCGCAGCACTTTCATCGCGACCTTCTTGCCGATGATCGTGTGCGAGCAGCGGTAGACGACCCCCATGCCGCCCTCGCCGAGGATCGACTCGACGTGGTAGCGGCCGTCCACGATCGCTCCGAGGTACGGGTCGCGGCGCGCTACGGCGCCCGCAGGCACCGTTTCGGTGGTCAGCGTGACCACCTTCAAACCGCTCGGGCGGATCGCCGTGGCGGTGTTCGAAGCCGGCTGGGAGAGACGGGGCCCCGTCGAGGTCGGGTCGCCTCGGTCCGGAGGGGCCGGCTTGCTTCGGGGCTCAGTCATCCGTCTGACACCATCCACTCGCTCACGGCGAGGCATGCAAGGCCGACGCCCGCTTTCTGGGCAGCGGGGGCTCGGCCCGAGCTTCCGCGTTTTGACGGACGGCGCCGCAGGGCCGCAATGGTTACACACTCACCGGGTTGCCGCCACGCGTGAAACGGGGCGCCCTGGGTCGCCCGGCCAGGATTTTCGACCTCGGCCGCACGGATTTCCGCTTCCATCGAAGCGCGGGCCGGACCGGGTGGTAGATCGGGGCACCTCCATGGGTTTCCCTCTCGAGCTTGCCCTGCGCTACCTCCGCTCCAAGAAGCGCGCCTTCGTGTCCGTCGGCACGATGTTCGCCGTGCTCGGGGTGATGTTGGGGGTTGCCGCGCTTGCCACCGTCATCAGCGTCACTGGCGGGTTCAGGGCGCAGTTTCGCGAAAAGGTGCTGGGCGTGAACGCTCACGTCTTGGTGCTCAAGTACTCGAGCGACTTTCGCGAGTACCGGACGATCATGGACCAGGTAAAGACGGTGCCTGGCGTGATCGGGGTCGCGCCGTTCGTCATCAGCCCGATGATGGTGACGCACGGCGAGCGCACCGCGACCGGTGTGCTCGTCAAAGGCGTGGATCCGAACCGCGTTTCGCAGGTGCTCGATCTGCCGCGCCACATCGTCGAAGGCAGCTTGGAAGGGTTGCGCGTCGCTGGCGCCAAGCCGCCGGAGCGCCGCCGTCGAACGCGCGCGCTCCCCGAGAGCTCCGGCACGCCTTCCACCGCAAGCGAGGGCTCTCAAGGCAAGCGCTCGGTGCTCGAGGAGCTCGAGAAGATCGTCGAGGAGGACAAAGCGCGCGTCGCAAAGCGCGCACCGGCAGGCTCCGAGTCGGAGGTCGCGCCCGCGGCGCAGACCGAACCGGAATTCGCGGATCTCGAGCTGCCGAAGGACGCCCCGGTGGGCAGCGTCGTTCCGGAGGGCGGCTATCAGAGCGTGCTCCCCGACGACGACTTTTTGCCGGCCGAGCTCGATCCCGATCCGTGCGCGGACGAGAAAGCGGTTTCGAAGCTGCCCGGCATCGTGATTGGCAGGACCCTGGCCAAGAACCTGAACGTGTCGCTGGGCGGATGCGTGCAGGTGACCTCGCCCACGATCGGCTACTCGTACTCGCGGGGCGCGATTCGAGCGCCCGTGGCCAAGCAGTTCCGCGTGATCGCGGTGTTCGACGCCGGCTTCGACCAGTACGACGCCAAGCTCGTGTACACGGACTTGTACGAGGCGCAGGCCTTCTACGACGCCGGCGACAGCGTGACCGGCATCGAGATGAAGGTGGCCGACATCGACGACGCGAAGCGCATCGCGAGCGAGATCGAGGAGCGCCTGAAGAGCGGCATCTACAACGTGATGGACTGGGAGGAGCTGAACCGCGGGCTGTTCACGGCCTTGCAGATCCAGCAAATCCTGATGAGCCTCGTGCTCGCGCTGATCATCGTGGTGGCCGCGTTCACCGTGATCGCGACGCTGATCATGATGGTGCTCGACAAGAAGCGGGACATCGCCGTGCTCAAGGCGATGGGCGCCACCGATGGCGCGCTGCTCCGCTCGTTCGTCTACCAGGGAACGTTGATCGGCGTGGTCGGCACCGTGCTGGGCCTGGGTCTCGGCCTGCTGATCTGCAAGGGCCTTCTGGTCTACGGCGTGCCGCTCGATCCGAAGGTGTACTTCATCTCACGGGTGCCCGTGCTCGTGCGCTGGAGCGACTTCGCGCTCGTCGGCGTCTTCGCGATCGTGGTTTGCCTGCTCGCCACCGTGTGGCCCGCGCGCCACGCGGCGCGCCTCCGACCCGCGGAAGCGTTCCGCGAACAGAACTGAGCGCTCCGCGCGCGCCTGATGCGGGCGGGACGCTCTGGAGCGAGCTGCGCGAACGGAGCGGGGCTTTCAGCGCGTACCGACGCGCTCCGAGGCGTGTCTCGAGAATGGAGCCGCGTTCTGCGAGCGAGCACCGATGCGCTCGGGGGCGCGCTCGCAGTTGGGGATGTTGCCGGCCGCGCGTGCCTTCTTGTACGTGGCGAGCGCCGAGTCCATGTGCGCCTCGAGCGTTTGGATGCGCCGCTGATGGGAAGGATGGGTCGAAAGGAACTCCGGAACCTGCCCGCCTTCGGCCATCTCTTCCATGTTTCGCCAGAGGTCGAGCGCCTGACGGGGATCGAAGCCCGCGCGCGCCATGTACTCGAGCCCGAGCACGTCCGCTTCCGTCTCCTGAGTGCGCCCGAACGGCATCAGGATACCGATCTGCGCGCCGAGCCCCAGGGCCGCGAGAACGATCTCCCGATCGCGTCCGCCCTTTCCCATTGCCGCGCTCGCCGCGGCGAGCCCGCCCTGAGCGAGGAACGCCTGGGAGACGCGCTCGTTGGCGTGCTCCTGCGTCACGTGGGCCATCTCGTGGCCAACCACGGCGGCGAGCTGATCGGGTGTGCGCGCCACGTCCAGGATGCCCGTATGCACGCCGATGTTGCCGCCAGGCAGCGCGAACGCGTTGGCGCTCGGTTCGTCGAACACGGCGAGCTGCCACGCGCTCGGGTCTCGGGAAACTTGTCGCGCGAGAGCGGTCGCGATGCACTGCACGTACGCGTTCGTCCTCGGATCTTCCTCGATGGGCTGCTTGGTCTTCATCTCCGCAAATGCTTGATTGCCCATCGCCTGGAGCTCGGAGCTCGGGAGCAGCTTGAGCTGCCGCCGCCCGGTATCGGTCGTGGCGCACGCCGCCATCAGCGAGAGGCTCAGGATCATGGTCGCGGCGCCTCGAGAACCCGTCGCCTTCATGGGATACGCTCCGTCGTGGTCGTGAAGGGGTCCGCGACACGCGTGCGCGTCTCGGAATCACCTTCACGGGTTTCCCATCATCGTAGCCGAGCGCGCCCCGACGCTCACGGGCGTGCTCTCGAGTTTCGAGAGACGGAGAGGCGCGTTTCGTCGAGCCCGACGCGCCCGACGCGAAATGCCTCGTGAAGCCGTCAACGAACGAAGCGCCTGCGGGCGGCCCCTACCCGCGCGTCGATCAGGCCGCAGACGTCGCAACGCGAAACGTCACGAGGTGCGAACAGTCAATGGCGAGCCAGACGCGCAGACGACTCAGGCCAGCTACGGGACTACCTGCACGGGAATAGGAGTGAGGCTGCACGAAGGAGTGAGGCTGCACGAAGGAGTGAGGCTGCACGAAGGAGTGAGGCTGCACGAAGGAGTGAGGCTGCACGAAGGAGTGAGGCTGCACGAAGGAGTGAGGCTGCACGAAGGAGTGAGGCTGCTTGGGCGTGGCCGTGACAACTCCGCGCCGGGCTGGCAGTCGGTCGGGCGCGACAAGCTCGATGGGGTCGCAACGCGAAGCGTTTACGCAGCGCGGAGAGTTCATCGCGAGCCAGACGCGAAGATGGCTCAGGACAGTGACGGAACAGCACCTGCAGGAAGCAGCCCCTGCAAGAGGTGTTGAGGACCTGCAAGGGGTCGTGTGGCAGCGCGCCGCGCGCTGCCGTGCCCACTCAGCGACGGGCTGGCCGTCGGGCGGACACGAGAAGCCCGACGCGTTCGCGATGCGTTCGTGATCGCGTCGCGGCGGAAGCGTCACGACGCGAGCCGCAGAAGAGCCCACGCGCACGATGGATGCGGCGAGGGGGTCAACGACAGGCACGGCGAGGCCGCGCGCGATGGATGTGGCGAAGAGGGGTCAACAGCGCCTGCACGAGGCAGGCATGCGAGATCGCGCGCGCCGGGAAGGGGTCTCAACGGCGCCTGCACGAAGCAGGGTCAACAACGCCTGCGCGAGGCAGGTATGGCGAGACCGCGTGCGCCGGGAAGGGGTCTCAACAGCGCTGCACGAAGCAGGGTGAACAACGCCTGCGCGAGGCAGGTATGGCGAGACCGCGTGCGTCGCGAAGGTGTCAACAACGCCTGCGCGAGGCAGGCACGGCGAGATCGCGCGCGATGGATGCGGCGAAGGTGTCAACAACGCCTGGCACGAGGCAGGATCAACAACGCCTGCACGAGGCAGGCATGGCGAGGCCGCGCGCGCGATGGATGAGGCCGAGGGCTCGAGCGCGGAGCTCGGGGGCGCGGAATGGTTTCACGAGGAAATCGTCGGCGCCGGCGCTGAGCGCGTCGTGCAGGTCGCTCGCGGTGGTCTGCGAAGAGAGCACGAGCACGGGCGTGGTCGCGAAGCGCTCGTCGGCGCGGAGCTTCTTGCACAACTCGAGACCGCTCGTGCCGCTCAGGACGGGCTCGACGACGACGAGATCGAAGGGCTCGCGATCGATGCAAGCGAGCGCTTCGTCGGCGTCCTCCGCCGTGCGCGTGATCACGCCGCACGCTTCGAGCAGCGCGCGCACGACGCAGAGCACGGTGGGATCCGGATCGACGACGAGCGCCGTCGCACCGGGCGGCGCGCAGACCGCCTCCGGCACGTGTGCCTGACCCGGAGGCAAGAGCGAGGGCGTCCCCTCGCCGCGAGCGAAGCGCAGCAGGCGTTGCCAATCGCGCTCTTCGAAGGCGAGGCGAAGGCCGCTGCCGCGATCGCACACACGGCCGGCGACGCTCGTTGCGTCGTCACCGATCGCGAAGGTTACGAGCAGCCACTCGCCGTCACGCACCCCTTCTCGACAGGGGAGCTCGATGTCTTGATCGTCGGCGCTCGATTCGAGCACCAAGGCGAGATCGTGGAGGCTGTCGAAGCGATAAGCGATCCCTTGCACGCCCGCCGAGCCTAGCGTGCTGTCAAGGGGCATGCCAGTTAGCGTCCTGCGGGAGGATTCGCTCCTACTCCGGCGCTCGGGAGAGGGCGACCGCGAGCGCAAGAGCCATGCCGACGCCCAGGACGAGGACGGCCTGGCCCGGCTGCATGTCGAGGACTGGCGTTCCTCCCAGCAAGTTGCGTACGTGTCCGCGCGGCCAGGGGAGGGCGAGCGGACCGCTCGATGCTCCAAAAATCCAATCGAGACCGAGCAACCACTTGCGCCCACCTCCCGACGCCCCGAACGTCGATGCGAGTGCGAACCACGCTGCGTACGCGAGGCCGGCCAGCGCGGCGATCCAGGTGGTGCTGGCCAGGTCGGCGAACAGCCGCGGATCGCTCGGAGAATACGCGGCGAGCAACGCAACCGTCGCGAGGGCGATCGTGCTCGCCGCGAGCACGCCGCCCAACGTCGCGCACGATCCGACGATCGCCTTCCTTCGGTTTCCGCCGTGGCGGGCAATCGCGCGAACGGCGACGTCGAGTCGCTGACCGCCGAGCGCGGCCTCGAACGCGGCGTACGTGAGCAACGGCACCGCCACGCCGAACACCGCGCCCGTGAGGGTGCGATCCGCGGCAGCGAGGGGACCGGTGTGCCGCTCGAGCAACGCTACGAACACGACGACGCCGAGCGCGACCACGAACGCCATCCAGGCGCCGCGCGACGTGAGGCGGGTCCGGGTGATCTCGACGCCGAGCACGAAAGACGTCACGCGGGCACCTTCGCCATGTCGGAGCCGGGCCGAGCAAAAAAGCTCGGATGCGTGAAGCCCGCGCGCGCGAGCAAGACGGCCTCGAGCGTGGGCGTCTCGAGCGTCACGCTCTCGATCGGGACGTCGTTCTTCGCGGCTGCGCGCGCGAGCGTGGCGGCGAGCGCCTCGACGTCGGTGCCGCGCAACACGACCTCGCGGGGAGTGCGCTGTTCGTCGAACACGACGGATTGCACGGCGGGCTCCGCTGCGAGCAACGCGGCGAGGCGACGCGCCGCCGCGCTCCGCACCACGAGACCCGGCGCGACCGTGGGCGCGCCATTCTGCACCGTCGTCAGCCGACCACGTTCGAGCAAGAGACAGCTGCCGCCGAGGCGCACGGCATCCGCGAGCGATGGCGTCGCGACGAGCACGATCGCGCCCCCGGCGGCGCGGGACCACGCCCCGCCCACGAACCGTGAGGCCGTGCTTTTAAAC
>QGUH01000170.1 GCA_003242355.1 Pseudomonadota bacterium | reverse complement strand
GGTGGGGATGTTGTTAAAAGGCACCCCCTCCCGCCCGGTTCCGGGGGGGGTTCGGTCCGGGGACCAACCGCCCGTCCCCGCCCAATCTCCTCTTCCTCATCGGCTCGGACGATCCCGGGCCCTTCCGGGTCTTCGGCGAATCCGACGAACGCTTCCACGCGCACCCGGGAAGCGACGCGTTCGCCACCCGGCTCGCCGAGCCGCTCGGCGAGCGCGTGATCCTCCAGCATCGGCTCGTCGCGTTGAGCTTCGAAAACGGCGCCTATCGGCTCGAGCTCGAACGCAAGGACGGCGAAGTCGTCCGCGTTCGCGCGGACCACGTCGTGCTCGCGATTCCCTTTTCCACGCTGCGCGACGTCGACCTCGACGTCGCGCTCTCGGACGAGAAGCGCACGATCATCGAGGAGCTCGCCTACGGCACGAACTCCAAGGTCATGGGCGCTTTCAAGGAGCGTGTCTGGAGAACGGTGCACGATGCATCCGGCGCCGTCACCTCCGACCGCGAGTTCCAGCAGGTGTGGGACTCTTCGATCGGCCAATCCGGCGAGCACGGCATCCTCACGAACTTCCTCGGCGGGGATGCGGGGGTCGCCGTCGGCGACGTCGATCCGGAGGAGTGGTATGCGGGCGTCGTTCGAGAGCTCGAAGCCGTATTTCCCGGAATCGAAGAAGCATACGTTTCCGGATCCGCGCGCCGCATGCACTGGCCGAGCGCACCGAACGCGAAGGGCAGCTACACCTGTTATGCTCCCGGGCAGTGGTCGTTTTGGTCCCTCGAGGGGCGGCGCGAGGGCAATCTCCACTTCTGCGGGGAGCACACGTCGCCCGATTTCCAGGGCTGGATGGAGGGAGCCGCGGAGAGCGGCGCGTTCGCTGCGGCGGAAGTGCTGAACGACTTGGGCCTTCCGCTGCCCGAGGCGTTGCACGCGCTGCTCGAAGAGAAGCTGCCGCAGCCGACCTGGGGGCTCGCGAACGTGCGCCTCGGGCCGCTCACTCGCCGCCGAGCGCTCCTCGCGAAGGCCGCTGCGGCCGCTCGGCGCTGACGCGCTCCGCCTCGCAGCAAAACCCGAGCTTCACCGGTTCGGGGGTGCCCCGCCGCGCGGAGCGGCGGGGCGTTCCCGGAGCGTCAGTGCAGACTCGTGCCGTACGCGACCGGGCGCACGGGGGAACCGGACGCGCCGCGTTCCCGCAGGGGAAGGACGATCGTGCAAGAAAGCCAGACGGAATCCTCGGCCATTTCTTCGAGGTGCGCGTTCTCGATCAAGTGGATGCCCGCCTTACTGAGCGCGTAATGGTGCACGTAGAAGGGCAACCCTTGCGGGCGATCGGATGGCGGCGGCGACGTGCCCTGGAGCTGACCGTCGTTCACGGCGTCGATGAAGGGGACGTCGAGCCCGACGAGCACGATGGCCTTGCTCGCGAGGTAGTGAATCGCGTCCACGGAAAGCCCGGGACCCTTCGAGTAGTATTCGCCGGTCGTGTCCGGATCTTCCCAGAAGTCTTCCCAGCCCGTGTAGATGTAGAGCGCGTCGCCGGGCAAAAGCCCGCGGCGCCCGAGCCCCTGCGCCGCGAGCATGCTCTGGATGTTGGCCTTCGTGATCAGCTGACCGGCTTGCAAGCGCTGGCCTCCGCCGAGATACTTGCGCGCGTTCAGGAGCACGGCGCTCGTCAGGATCGGCGGCGCTTTCTCGACGCCCAGCTTGAGCAAGGGGGAGTCGGGTGTCGGCTTGACGTCCTGTTGAGTGAACCCGCCGTAGTACGACGCGTTCGCGACGGGCGGATCGCCTGCTCCGGGATCCCAGATGTCTTGCATCTCGGCGAAGTGCCCCAGAGCGTCGAATTGCGTGCCTTGGCCCGTAATTTCACCGCAGATCGTCTCGCCGTTGAACGCGTGGCGCGAAAAGGGCGCCGAGCTCGTCGGACGGTAGTCGTACTCGAGCGGAGTGCTGAACGGATTGGCGGGCATGGTGGGCGAACGCATGTGCGACAGCTCGTACGGTTTCGCGAACGGATGAATCAAGTACGGCAGGCAGCGGAGCCGCGTCCCGTAGCCCTGAGTGTTTCCCATTCCTCGCTCGTCCCCCGCGGGCCAGGGTGGCTGTGGAACGAGGGACAGTTCCTGCGCGGATGCCCCCGTGTGCGCGGTTTCACTCGTTTCGTCCGCCACTTCGCAAGCGGCAAAGCAAACGGAAACTCCCATCCCGAGCAGCGCAACGATGCCTCTCATCACCAACCTCCATTGGGCCGAAAGCGGCCAGGCTGCGGATCTTAACCCGATCCATTTCCGTCGCTAAGCAAATTGCAATTTGCGGAGTCCTAATCTTGGATTTCATGGCTGCTTCCGAGGGTGAAGCGGATTTCGGAAGACGACCTCGCATTCCGCGCGCTGCAGTGAATACAGTGTCACACGAACGCGTCGGGGCGTGTGCTCACTTCGTGATTGGGTTTCTTCTCCGGCCTCGGTTGCTCGCGCATTTCCGTCGTGACCGGCTCGCCGAAGCGCGGGTGGGCGGCCCTGCCGGGCAGACGACGAAATGTCTCCGTCCGACTCGGCGGTCTCCTCCCCACACGGACACTCCGTTCGACACGGCCTTCCGCGGTTTGCGGTGTCCGTGAACCCCCGTCGCTCTGGATCGCCGAATCGTTCGAAGCGATCGCCGTTCTAGACCGCCGATCGGTTTGACCGATCGGCGGTCTAGCCTCGTTTCGTAGGGGCGGCACGCGCCGCCCCTCCCCGCCGAAGTGAGTTGAAGTGAATTCGGCGGGGCCCCTCCCCACGCGGGCACTCCGTCCGACGCTGTTTCCGCGTATTTCGGGGCGTTCCGAACCGTTTGTCGCTCTAGTCCCGTCTTCTCGCCAGGAGCGACACGCGCCGCTTCCTTCCGCCGAAATGGATTCGGCGGGGCCCTCCTCACGCGAGCACGTAGCCCGAGGCGACCTTCCGCATATTTCGGTGCGTTCCGAACCGTTTGCCCGCCTTCGCGGCGCTCAGAGCTTCGCTCGCATCTCGGCGAGCACGCGTTCGGCTTCGTCGAGAGAAGCGACGTTGACGGTGAGGTCCTCTTTTGGAGTGCTCTGCCGGCCGAGGCGGCTTGCCTGGAGCTTTTGCACGGTATCGTCCGACAAGTGAGCGCACCGAACGACTCCGTGGTGGCGTGTGTATGCGATGAGCTCACCGAACACGTGGGCGACTTCGGGGGCCAGGGGAAGCATGCCCCGCATGTCGGCCAGAATCAGATGACTACGATTCGCATACTCGTCGGTTGCCCGGCGTAGCTCCTGCGCCAGTCGCTGCATGCCCGAAAGGTCGTACTCACCCGTCATGCGCAGCCGGATCGTCCGATTCCCGACGTCGTTGGCAATCCTGAAAATCCCTTTCATGGCTACCCCTGAGAGCGACTCAGGCCCCGACGAGAGCCCCTGATACTCCTTTCTGCCCGTACTCAACGGTGAAGTCAATGCCCCGAGCGATGAACGTTTGGGAACGCGCAGAAACCCGCTGGAGCCTACGCGGAACGGAGTAGCCGCGAGGGGAGAGGCCAGGCCGAGCTCACTTCGGCGGGGAGGGAGGAGGGCGGCGCGTACCGCTCTATTCACCCCGGCTTTTTGGGGGCGAACACCCGGGTTGTCGGACAGCACACCATTTGCGACGAGATTCCCGCGGCCTCGATCCGCCGGCGTCCGAACATTCGGGCTGCCCGCGGCGCGGATCCGCCGGCGCCCGAACGCGTGCGACGAGGTTCCGGGCGGCATGGGTCCGGGGGGCGGCCCGAACGGGGCTCGTGACCGGGGGATCTCGCGTATATGCTTGAAGGGCGCGGCGGCTGCCCATGTTTCGGCCCCTTTTCGATTATCTCGTATGGCGGCGCGACCCGTCCCGGGTGGCGATTCCGTCGTTCGCGTGGATTGCGCGGGAGCTCCTCGCGACGGGAATGGACGCGAACGCGTTGTTCGCAGGTACGGGGCTCGAGGCTCGGGGACTCGAGGATCACGGGCCCGTGAGCTTCGAGGCATTCCTTCGACTGCTCGGGAATGCTCGCCGGCTCGGAGGGGAGCGGGCGCTCGTCGATCTCGGCGCACGGCTCGTCACCACGGGTCGAGTTGGGCCGCTCTCGGGCACGACGAGCCGGGCATTCGGGGCCGCGGATGCCTACTTCGGCTTCGGTCTCGCCGCCCGGATCGGCGCACGCTTCCTCTTTCCCGCTCTCGAGGTCCGTGCGTGGGAGGTCGCCCCGCGGAAGTTCACCTTCGAGCTCAGCTGTGCGCACGGCGCTCCGCCCGAGGAGGTGAGCGACGTCGTTCGGGGAGTGCTCGCGGCGCTGCCGGAGCGCTTCGGGTTCGAGCGCGTCCCCGTCGTGGTCGAGGCGGCGTGCGAGAGCACGCTGTTCCACGTGGAGCTCGGGGAACCGGTGAGTGTCTTCACGTCCCTGCGCTGGATGCCGCGGCGCGTGCGCACGATGCGGATAGCGGTGGAGGAGCTCAAGGCAGCGCACGCGCTCCTCGAGGAGCAGTACGAGGAGCTGCGGCGCACGCAGAGCACCCTGCGGGAGAGCGAAGCGCGTTTCCGAGCGCTCATCGAAAACAGCTCGGATTTCATTCTGCTCGTCGACGCGCGCGGCGTGGTCACCTACGTCAGTCCTTCCGCCGAGCGCATCACGGGTCGGCCCGCGTCGGAGGCTACCCATGTGTTGCATCTCGACCTCGTTCACGAGGACGACCGCGACATCGCCCGGAGCGCTTTCGAGCGCATCCTCCACGAGCCGGAGCAGACGGTGACGATGCGCGTCCGCTTCCGCGCCGAGCCCGACGGGTGGATTTGGGTCGAAGGTACGGCGCGCAACATGCTCGGCGATCCGAGCGTTGCGGCGATTCTGGTCAACTACCGCGACATCACCGATCGCATGCGCCTCGAGGAGCAGCTCCTCCAAGCGCGGAAGCTCGAGAGCATCGGGCGACTCGCGGGAGGGCTCGCGCACGACTTCAACAACCTCCTCATGGGGGTGCTCGGCAACGCGGAGCTCGCGTTGCTGCGGGCAGAGGCCGGGGTGCCGGTGCGCGAGCAACTCGAGCAGATCATGGAGTATTCGCGACGCGGGGCGGACCTGACCAGTCAGCTTCTGTCGTTCGCGCGCAAGAAGGTCGTTCAACCACGCCTCGTGAACCTCAACGATCTCGTCCGGAACACGCTGGGCCTGCTCGAGCGACTCATCGGCACGCACGTGGAGATCGTCACCAAGCTGGCGCCCGAGCTCGACCCGGTCGAGATCGATCCGAGCCAGCTGCAGCAGGTGCTCGTGAACCTCGCGACCAACGCGCGGGACGCGATGCCGAACGGGGGGATACTCACCATCACGACCGGCCACGTGTCTTTGACGGCGCAGGGGCGCGCGTGGGGAGCGCTGCGCGAGTACGTCGCGCTCGTCGTGTCGGACACCGGCACGGGTATGGACGAGGACACGCGCGGGAGGATTTTCGAGCCGTTCTTCACGACCAAGGAGGTCGGCCGGGGTACGGGTCTCGGCCTCTCCACCTGTCACGGCATCGTGAGTCAGGCGGGGGGCCACATCGACGTGACCAGCAAGCCCGGTGTGGGAACGACGTTCCGCGTGCATTTGCCGCGCGTGCGTCAGCCAGCGACCCGTGTCGCGACGCCTGCCGAGCAAACCGTGCCGCGACGAGGCAACGAGACGGTGTTGTTGGTCGACGACAACTCCGCGGCGTTGCAGGCCACGGCGGATCTTCTCCGGCACCTCGGCTACACGGTGCTGCTCGCCGCTGGCGGGCCCGAGGCGCTGGCCCTCGTAGAACGCCACGCCGGCGAGCTCCACGCGGTGATCACCGACGTCGTGATGCCGAAGATGAGCGGCCCGGAGCTCGTCGAACGCCTCCGCGAGTTGCGTCCCGAGCTCCGCGTGCTCTACGTCTCGGCGCACGGGACGCTGCGCGAGCCCTTCACCTCGAAAGCAGGGACGCTCTTCCTCCAAAAACCCTTCGACACGGCCGCGCTCTCGGCTGCGCTCGGTGAGTTGCTCCGCGAGGGTGGAGCCGTCCGTCGCTACGCGGCGGGCGGGGGCCGTGGTTGATCTCTCGAGAAAAATTTCCGCCCGCATTGCGGGGACGGTGATTCTCTTTCCGTGGCAACGCTCCGTTTCGGGTAAGAAGCGGTGCTCATGCGCGCACGGTCATTGCTGATTCCGGTCCTCGTGGTTTTCGCGTCCGCCTGTGGCGGCCCGCAGACTCCGGCGGCTGCTCCCGAAGCCAACTCCGGCAGCGGGGAGGAGCAGAGCGCCTCGAGCGCCGAGGAACCGGCGGACGAGGGCGGGGGAGGCGAAGCCGAAGCGGCGCAGCAAGCGCCTGCGATCCCGACGGAATGCCACCCGAAGGCCGAAGCATGCGTGCCGAACCCGAAGTTCGTCCAGCGCCTGTGCAATGGCCGCTATCCGTCGATGGCGCTCTACCTGTTCGGGAACGGGAAGTGGACGCGCGCGTACCTGACGCGCAAGACGGAGGCGTGGAATGCCTCGGGCGGCGCGTCCGCGGGCGGCTTCCTCGAGTTCGACGAAGAAGTGTTGCTGCTCGCCGAGCGCAAGGCGGACAAGAACGGCATGCAGATCGGGTCGGGCGTGGGGTACGACGCCCTGCGCTGGGACGGCTCGTGCGTGACCCTCTCCGGTGAGGAAGTGACGCAGAAGAAGCCGCCCTCGGCGAAGAACGTCAAGGTCGAGTGGCGCTTCCTCGACGACAACGTGCAAGAGGCGCTGCGCAAGGACGAGGCGATCAACGGCGCGTACCTCGAGCGGCGCAAGGAGTGCAAAGGCGCAGTGAGCGGGGACGTGAGCGCTGCTTGCGTGAAGGCGGATCAGAAGCTCAGCGACGCCATCGTTCGCTACGTGCGCAACGGCGGGACCGTCCCCGTGCCGACCACGCTGCCGGAGTGAGCAGAGGAGCCGCGCGTCTCACGTCGGCGCGGTGCTCGCTGCTCGCTGCTCGCAGACGTTGCCCAGCTGCCAGCCCTCGAGCGCGCGGAACGAAGGTCCGTGCGCTCCTGCCGCCCCCAGCTCCCCGACCCATCCGAGCGTGAGCGCGCGGCCGATGCTCGGGCCGTCG
>QGUH01001148.1 GCA_003242355.1 Pseudomonadota bacterium | reverse complement strand
CACAGTGTTCAGAGACCGGGCGGCTCCCATGCCGTCCCGGAGTCCGGGCGTGAGCAGCGCCTCAGCGCGTCCGCGCCTTTCGCGCTTGTGGAGCGCCGTTCCAACCAGGATCGCGCCCGTTGCACCGAGCGGGTGCCCGAGCGCGATGGCGCCGCCGTTGACGTTGACGCGATCCATGTCGATGTCGAGCCGGCGAACCGTGTCGAGCGGAATCGCCGCGAACGCCTCGTTGATCTCCCAGAGATCGATGTCGCGCGTCGTAAGCTTCGCCTTCTCGAGGGCTCGCCGCGAGGCCGGCGCCGGCGCGGTCAGCATGATCACGGGTTCCGTTCCCGCGGTGGCGATCGAGCGCACCCGTGCGCGAGGCCGAAGGCCATGGGCGCGCACGAAAGCCTCGGAAGCGAACAGCAGGGCGGCGGCTCCGTCGACCACGCCGCTGGAGTTCCCCGCGTGGTGAACGTGTTGGATCTCGGCGACCTCGGGGTAGCGACGCCGAGCGAGCTCGTCGAGAGTCTCCCCGTTGGGACCGGCGGGCATCTTTCCGAGCTTGGCGAAGCTCGGCTCGAGCTGCGCGAGCCCTTCGAGCGTCGTGTCGGGGCGTGGGTGCTCGTCGCGATCGAGTGCCACGCTTCCGTCGGCGTGACGCACGGGGAAGAGGCTCTTGTCGAACCGGCCTTCGCGAATCGCGTCCCGCGCTCGCTGTTGGCTGCGCAGCGCGAAGCGATCGAGCTCCTCGCGGGAAAAGCCGTTGATCGTCGCGATGAGGTCCGCGCTGATGCCCTGCGGCACCTGGAAGATACGCTTTCGGAGCTCGAGATTGTGCCCATCGAGCATCGCGTCGTCCGAGCCCATCGGCACGCGCGACATGCTCTCCACACCGCCACCGATCACGAGATCCTGCTGGCCGCTCATCACGGCCATGGCTGCGAAGCTCGAGGCCGTGAGCCCCGAAGCACAGAAGCGGTTGAGTGTGACGCCCGTGACGCTCTCCGGAAGCCCGGCTGCGAGCACCGCGTTGCGTGCCAGGTTGGCGCCCTGCTCCCGAACCTGCGACACGCACCCAATCACCACGTCTTCGATGGCATTCGGGTCGATCGCCGTGCGCCGAACGAGCTCGCGCAGCGTCTGCGCGAGCAACTCTTGAGGATGAATCCCGCTGAGCGCCCCCTTGCCAGCCTTGCCGCGCCCGCGGGGCGTACGCACCGCGTCGATGATGTATGCGGTTCCCATGATCGTTCCTGCCTCCGGTTTGTCCGACCGCGCGCCCCGCAGCAACTCCCCGAACCAGTGGCTCTCCCTGATCGCCCGTGCTCCATCGGTTCTGTACGGGTGCGACCCAATGCGCGCAAGTAGGCTGATCACCGCATTCGACCAGCACGCGCTCTCGACGATGGCGGTTTGCCCCTCATCCGCGCCAAGCGAGCGCATCTCAACCAACCGCCGCATCCCGCGAGCGGACGCGAGCGCGCGAGGTCGGCGGAGAACGGCGCGTCGCCGCGGAGCACGCGCCGGCGGCGGGCCGAGGGTCGCTCCCGCGATCGATGAGCAGCGGTGTAGACGCCGCCTGATAGGTAGCGAGCGGAGTCGTGGGGCCTATCGGCGTCACGCGGCAGCACGATCGAAGGCCGCGCCCTGCTGCGCGCCGCGCTACGCGCAGCGCTCCGCGACGGGCTTTAGTGGCGCCCGGCTAATGGGGAGCAGAGCGGGAGCTCAACCTCGGCCACTTCGCCGGCGTGTGCTCCGCGGCTCGTTGGGCCGTTCTCGGCGCGAAGGGACCAGGGGCGCGTCCCGGGAACGGCACGTTGCTTTGCTATACGGAGCAACCCGAGTGCGGCCTCGCCCAAACGAACTCACTTGGACGTCACTTCTTCGCGAGCGGACGCGAGCGCGCGAGGAGTGAAGCGAGTCGCGTCGGGGAGCTCGAGGGGCGGTGAGCCCCTCGAGG
>QGUH01000169.1 GCA_003242355.1 Pseudomonadota bacterium | reverse complement strand
CGCACAGGCCAACGTTACCGCCGCTCTCCCGCTCTTCGCCGAACGTTTGCCCGCGCAGCCGCACGACCCGCCCATCGTCGCCAATCCCGACGGTGCCCGCGCCGCGCGCCGCCGGACGCACGACGAGCGTGAGCCACGAATCCTCTGGAACGGCCACGAGCGCGGGTGGGATCCGGTCGAGCAACACGTCGCCGTTCACGACGATCACGGGCGCGCGATCGAACAGCGCGCGGGCTCCGGCGATGCCTCCCGCCGTTCCGCGGATCTCGGGTTCCCGGACGACATCGACCTCGAAGGGCAGCTGGCGCACGTGGCGAACGAACGTCTCGGCGAGGTGGTGGGCGTTGACGACCACGCGCGGTCCGAGCCCCTCCCGCGCGAAGAGCTCGAGCGCATGCTCGAGCAAGGAGCGATCGCCCAAAGGCAGGAGGGGCTTCGGGAGCTCGTCGGTGAGCGGTCGCAACCGAGTCCCGAAACCCGCGCACAGAACCATGGCGCGCGCCACGGCGCGGAGTCTTGCGCACCGGCCCGGTCGCGCAACCTCCCGACGGGAGCGAGCCCCGAGGGCGTCGGGGCGCTCGATCCGGCGGGTTTTGCCCGAGTTGCAGCGGCCGCGGGAGCAGTGGTAGCGAAAAGCGGTGGTGTCTCGGCAGCCGACCGCCCTCTTTCTCGGCACAGCGTTCGCGATCGCACAGTTCTCCGGTTGCGGCACCGATGCCGTGGGCATCGAAGCCTGCCGCCGAATCGAACGGGCGCGGTGCGACGCAGCCGTCTCCTGCGGCTTCGTAGACGACGGCGACGCATGCAAGCGCTTCTACCGCGATCATTGCCTGCACGGGCTCGGCCGTCCCGCGCCGGATGCGACCTCGCTGGATCGCTGCGTGCAGACGATCGAGCGCGCATCGGCATGCGCCCGCAGTAACCCCGAAGCCACGGCCGGCGAATGCGCGGATCCGCCCTCGAGCGCGGACCTCGACGTCTGCGCGCTGGTGCGATCGCCCGAGCGCGCCCCCGAATGCGCGTTCCTCTCCGTCGCCCCCGTCCCCATGCCGCCGTCCGGCGGCGCAGGAGCGAGCGGAGAGGCCGGCACCGACTCGGCAACCGCGGGCGCCGGTGGATCCGCCGAGCCCTAGCGTCCCCGGCTTGGCGGGTGGCGGCCAATCGGCTAAAGCCCCGGCCGTGAATCGCGGCACCGCTCCTCCCCTCGTCTGCCTCGGGCTGATCCTCGCGAGCGGGTGCTCCGAATCGTCCACCGGGGACGTGTTCCAGCCGAGCCCTACGATGGTGGTCGTCCACCCGGTGGAGTTTCCGGGCAACGTTCCGTGCGTCGATGCTCCGGGCGCCATGCGCAGCTACGTCGCGACCCTGAGCGACGTCACTCCCGAGGACGAAACCGATGCACCCATCGGTCCGCCCCGCACGACGGACGGCGCCGTGCCCTGCGAGCAGGCGGTGGGCTTCGGCGAGGTCGAGGTCGGTCACCTCTACGCCGCCGAAATCCTCGCTTTCGACCGGGCGGATCTGATCCCCGGAGCGCCCGGCTCCCGCACGCTGCTCGACCCCGAAACGCTCGAGCCGGTGCCGTGGCGCTGGCGAACGACGTGTGAGCCGGTGCGGGCCGAATACCAGGCCACGCGCTGGGTGTACGACTGCGCTCCGTTCACCGACGAGGGACAATCGCCGACCGAGGTCCGTGTCGCGCTCGATCTCGAGGGCACGGGCTTCGAATGCGGCACGGGGGAAGATGCGGTCGATCACTTCGTCGTGCGCACGGGAAGCGAAACGCTGGCGGAAGCACCTTGTGGCGAGATAGCGGTGCTCGAAGACGCGACTCCGGGCGAGCTCTTGGTGCTCGAGGCGCTCGCGCTCACGGCGGACGAAACCGCGCTGCTCGGAACCACGTGCAGCGCGCACGTGCTCTCGGGTGTGTCCGTGATGGCGACCTGCGGCGCCCTTGCAACCACTGGCGCGCTCGAGGTCGACGTGGCCGAAGCGCTCGCGGCGCTCGATGTCGCGTGCCCTCTCCTGCTCGAGCTCGAGGTCGCGCTCGAAGGGGGCGCTCGCGAGCCGCTCCACTTCACGGGTTGCCGAGGCAGCGCGCGATTTGCGGATCTTGACCCGGGGCCCTACACGGTGCGCCTCACCGCCGTGCAACGCGGCAGCGAGGAGCCGCGCTTCGGGGCGTGTGGTGTCGTCGTCGAGCCCGGCCTCCGCGCCCGGGCCGAGTGCGTCGCAGACTGACGTTTTCGCCCCGAGTTCCGCGCGTGCCGAGTCCGCCTGCTCCGAACGACTCGCACCCGTGGTTGCCTCCGCTCTAGAGTCGAGCAACCCTTATCGAGTGAGCTACGGCGATACCTTGCAGGTCGGCTTTCCGCGCCCGGGCAGGGTGCTGCGGAGCGTCCTGATCGGCGTGTTCGCGGTCTGGCTCGCGTTCGCAGTCGGCCTCAACTGGGCCTCTGCTCCCGAGTCCGTGTTCTTGCTGTTCACGGGCAGCACCGAGCGGATCCTGCACGGCGAGGTGTGGCGTTTGCTCACCGCGCCCTGGTTGCACATGCCGAGCGGCACCATCGGCCACGTGCTCGGCGTCTTGCTGGGTCTCTACTTCCTCTCGCCGTCGCTGGAGGAACGCTGGGGCGGACGGCGCTTCGCCAGCTTCCTCTTCTTGTCGGCGCTTTTTGCCTACTCGTTCCAAATCGTCGTCGAGTTGCTCTTGCCGGCACGGCTCGCGACGCGCCTGGTGCCTGGCTACTGGTTCGGAGCAATGCCGGTGGTCGAAGCGGTGGCCATCGCTTGGGCGCTCAGCTTTCGCGGGCAAACCGTGCGGTTGTTCTTCGTTCTGCCGGTGAGCTCGCGCGGGCTCATCCTGTTCGTCGTGGGCGTGAGCCTGATGTACCTGATCGCGGCCGCGCAGACCCCCTCCGGGTTGATTGCCCCGTTTGGCGGCATGATCGCCGGCTGGCTGTTCGGTGGCGGAACCCCCTCGCCACTCCGCCGCGGTTGGCTCAAGCTGCGGCTCGCGATGCTCGACGCCGAAGCGCGCCGTGAAGCCGAGGCGCGCCGCCGTCGCGTGAAGCGCTCCGGTCTCCAAGTGTTGCCGGGCGGCCGACGCCGGCGCGACTCGGGCACCGACGGCGACAGCAGCCCCAGCGGACGCTGGCTCAACTGACAAACGGCATCGTCCGCCGTCGCGCGCTCGACTGATCTCCCTCGCGTGCCGTCGTTCGCGGTCGCTCGGACCGAGTCCGAGAAGAAACGACGCAACTCGACGTCAGCACCGCCCGAATCGGACACTGCCCCCAGCACCCGTCCTCCTCGCTCCTAGTCCTCGAGCCCATCGTGGGCATCCCGAGGAAGGGTACGTGACGGCGCCGCCCTGAATGACGAGGTCGGCGGCGGACCACGTCCCGAAGGAAGGGACGTGACGGCACCGCCCACGTTACGTCGGCGGCGAATCACGGGGGCAGGAGTCTCGATTCATGGGCAAGCAACGAGCGCGTTCGCGGGTATGGTTGACGTTGGCTGCGGTGGGGGCCTCCCTGCTCCTTCTCTCGAGCGCCTGCAGTGCGGAAGGAGACGACGGCCCCGCGGCGTGCATTCCGGGAGCCACCGCGTCCTGCACCTGCAGGGATGGGCGATCCGGAGCACAGACCTGCACGAGCGAGGGCACCTTCGGTCGTTGCAGCTGTTCCGCGGCCACTTCGGAAGAGGGCGCTCCGGAAGAAGCCGCTTCCGGCAGCGCCGGCTCCGGCAGCACGGGAGAAACCGGCGATGCGGGTGACGGACGTGATGCCGACGCTGGCGCCGGAGGACCCGAGGAGAGTCCGACGTCCCCGGGCGGCGCTGGCACGGGTGAAACCAACGATGGCGGCATGAAAGGTAGCTCCGGGGGCGGCAACGCGTCCGAGAAGGATTGCTCGGTGCTCCCCGTGAACTTCACGCAGAGCATGACGATTCCGAAAGGCTGCTACTTCGTGGAAGCCACGCCCTCGCTTGCGGATACGGCAACGCTCACCCTGTCGCCGGGCGTCACCCTCGTCTTCGCGAAGGGCACGGGCCTCGTCTTCCGCAAGGAGCAACGCCTGATTGCGGTCGGCAGAGAAGACGAGCCCATCGTGCTCACGGGAGCAGAGAAAACCCGCGGCTTCTGGCAAGGCGTGGTGTTCGAGGGCGTTCGATCCCTCGGCAACCGACTAAAGTTCGTGAAAATCGAATACGCCGGGGCGCCGATCGTCGGCACGTCCGTCGAGCTCACGCCCGCCGGTCTCTGGGCGTGGGACACGGCGGAGATCCGCGTGGACGATACGGTGATCACGGAGAGCGCCGGCGACGGCTTCGCCGTCGAGTACGGGACCAAACTGGTTTCGTTCGAAAACAATACGATCACGCGCAACGCGTACCCGGGCCTCATCACGTTCGAGAACGTCGGTGCCTTGTCCGCTTCTTCCACCTTTTCCGGAAACGACGATGATGCGCTGGTCTTGTTCGACGGCGACGTCGAACGGGTCGTCGTGCCGGCGCTCGACGTGCCGTACCTCGCGCCCAAGCTCTTCTTCGCCGGAGAACGCCTCGTCCTCGAGCCGGGCGTGCAACTCCGGTTCGACCTTGGATCGCTCACGCTCTACCAGGGCTCGTCCCTTCAGGCCGAGGGCACTGCCGAAAAACCGATCGTGCTCACCGGTTCGTACGCGACCCCCGGCGCATGGGGGGGAGTCGAGCTCTCCACGGGCAGCCACGTGCTGCGCCACGTGACCGTCGAATACGGCGGACGCTCGTCCACGCAGGAAGCACCTCGCGGAAACTTGCGCTTGGTCCAAAGCACCCTCGGAACCACGCGGGTCAGCCTCACCGACTGCACGCTGCAAAAGAGCGCATCCTATGGCCTGTGGGCAGCAGACGGTGTGGTTCTGAACGACGACTTTCTCACGGCGAATCACTTTTCGGAGAACGCGTCCGGCGACACCAACGTCACCGTCGCCGATCCGTGAACGCCGGCACCAACGCTCGGCCGCTCCGGCATCTCCCGACCCCTCCGCGCCACGGCTCGCCGAGCGCTCGCCCTTCGTCCTCCCCTCCTCGCCTCCGGGAACGCGCCCGGAATCCGATTCCCCTTCGCCGAACCGCCCGTCCGGCGCCCACCCCCGAACGGAGGATCGAGTTTGGCGCGCCGAGCGCGCCTTCGCCGGCCCCCTCTTCTCGTGAGCCCATCTCGGAGTCCGGGGCCGAAGAGGCCGGGCGCGTCTCGCGGCGCGCCTCGTGCTTGCCGGCGTGGTATAGGCGGTCCGCCGATGCGAGTTCTCCTGGACGCCGACGACGTGGAACGCGGCTTGCGCCGCATGGCCGGGGAGCTCGCGGAACGGACGCGCGGAACGGAACGCCTGATCCTCGTCGGCATCCGGCGCGGCGGCGTACCGCTGGCCACGCGACTCGCCCACTGGTTGGAGGAGCTCGAGGGGCGGAAGGTCCCCGTGGGCACCGTCGATATCACCTTTTACCGCGACGATGCGGCGACGCGGCTCCCGAGCCCGCGCATCGGCCCCAGCGAGATCCCGCTGTCGATCGATGGACGCCACGTCGTGTTGGTCGACGACGTGTTGTTCACCGGCCGTACGGTCCGCGCGGCCCTCGACGCGCTGCTCGATTACGGGCGGCCGAGCAAGGTCGAGCTCGCCGTGCTCGTCGATCGCGGCGGGCGCGAGCTACCGATTCAGGCAGATTACGTCGTGCGCAGCATCGAGGTCTCCCCGCTCGATCGCGTCGACGTGATCACGAAGGACGAACGGCTCGTCGCCGTCGTTCAGTCCCAGAGCACGCCGACAACGCCCCCACCAACCCCATGACAGAACCGAGGCTCCGGCACCTGCTCGGCATCGAGGACCTGAGTCGCTCGATGGCGGAGCGGATCTTGAAGACCGCGCAGGCGTTCCACGAGATCGGCAAGCGCCCGGTGCGCAAGGTGCCGACGCTCCGTGGCAAGACCATCATCAACGTCTTCTACGAAGCCTCGACCCGAACGCGCACGTCGTTCGAGCTCGCGGGCAAGCGCCTGAGCGCCGACGTCGTGAACATCGGCGGCTCGTCTTCCTCGGTGACCAAGGGCGAGAGTCTCCGGGACACCGTGGCCACGCTGGACGCGATGCACGCCAACGTGATCGTGCTCCGTCACTCGGTATCGGGCGCTGCGCATTACGTGGCGCGCCACACGCAGGCCGCGGTGGTCAACGCCGGCGACGGCATGCACCAGCACCCCACGCAGGCCCTGCTCGACGTGTTCACGATTCGCCAGCACAAGGGCGAGGACCTGAGCGGGCTGACCGTCGCGATTTGCGGGGACATCCTGCACAGCAGAGTGGCGCGCTCGAATCTCCTGCTGCTCCGGCTCCTCGGCGCGCGCGTCCGCCTCTGTGGGCCGCGCACTCTATTGCCGCATCGAGCCCAGGCGCTCGGCGCGGAGCTCTACGATCGCCTGGAACCGGCGCTCGAAGGCGCCGACGTCGTCATGATGCTGCGGATTCAGCGCGAGCGGCTCGGAGCGAGCCTGTTCCCATCGCTCCGCGAATACTCGCGCTACTTCGGCTTGAACGCCAGGCGGCTCGCGCTCGCCCGCCCGGACGTCATCGTGATGCACCCGGGCCCCATCAACCGGGGCGTCGAGATCGCCGACGACGTCGCCGACGGCCCGCACAGCGTGATCCTGAACCAGGTCGAAGCCGGCGTCGCCGTCCGCATGGCCGTCCTCTATTACTGTGCGACCGAGCCCGGCACCGAGCTGATGGAAAGCTGACCGGCGAAGCAAGAAAAGAACGGCACAGTACGTCGCGGGACTTGTTTCCTCCCGCCCGCCCCCCGCCGGAGTCCTCCTCGAGGGGCTCATCCCCCTCGAGCACCCCGACGCAGTTCGCTTCGCTCATCGCGGGCTCGCTTCGCTCGCGGGGGGACACGCCGCTCGGTGTTTCGGGGTTGGGGCCCCGAAACCTGAGGGTGGGGCCCCGACGGATTCACTCCGGCGGGGCGGGGGCGGGGGGGCCGCCCCCCCCCCGCGCCCCCCCCCCCCACCCCCCCCCCCCCCCTCCCCTCCCCCGCCTCTTTTATACACCCTACGCCGCCCACGCGTCCCACTCGTTGTG
>QGUH01001147.1 GCA_003242355.1 Pseudomonadota bacterium | reverse complement strand
CACTTCGAAACCGTCAGGGCGGTGCTCGAAGAGCTCGACCCCCGTACCGGGCCGCTCGAAATGGGCGAGGGCCGCATGGGCGTTTTCACGTGGAACGTCCGCTGCGAGAGCCGAGCCGGGCCGTTGCTCGTGCAGATCCCGCGCGTGCTCGACGAGCCGGGGCGGCGGCGGCGCGCCAAGCGCGACGTGCCCCGCCACGGCGTCGAAACGATGCGCGACTTTATCGAGCGCGGGCTCTCCCGATACGTTCTCGAGCCCAAAGCGCTGCTCACGCTCTCGAGCGACATCCCCGTGGCGCTCTTCACCGCACCCGCGGATCACCACCCGGTGAGCTTCGGTCGCGGCGCGATTCACGTCGAGCTCTCGGAAGGGCCCCGCTCCTGGCTCG
The DNA here is from genome assembly GCA_003242355.1 of Pseudomonadota bacterium. Lineage (GTDB taxonomy): Bacteria > Myxococcota_A > Polyangia > Polyangiales > Polyangiaceae > PMG-095. Next base: position 1,560 of record QGUH01001147.1, on the reverse strand, counting down.
TTCCGCTCGGCGCGCGCGCGACGGCGGAGGTGCTCGCCGAAATGATCGCGGCGCTCGTCTATCACTACGATCCCGATCGCGACGGCGGCACGGCGCTCGCCGACGTGTGCGTCAACGACGGCGACTTCGTCGTGAAGCGCCGCAGCGACGGCTCCTTCGCGCTCCGCCTCACGGCCGCACGGCGCCGCGAGCCCGGCATCGGCCAGCACCTCTTTCTCCTCTACCTCGTTCAGCTGATGGCCTACGAGGACTTCACCATCGGCGACGATCTGACCGGCGTGCCCGTCCTCCTCTCGAATCCCGCCGTCACCTTCGAAGGCGTCGTGCGCGGGCTTCGCTACCGCGCCCGCGACACGGGCGGCTCGGAGGAGGCTGCCACGCGCAGAGCGCACGAGTGGATCCGCGATTTCGGGCACTCTCCCGAAGGGCGCTGCTACCGCTCGTGGGTGGACCGCTTTCTCGCGGGGCGCCTACCGCTCGCGTTCGGCACCGACCCGCGCGAACGGTGGTGGCACCTCGCGCCGCTCCTCAACAAGCTCGGGATGCTGGAGCTTCGCGCCCGTCACGAGCCCGAGTCCGATGCGGCGCAACGAGCGCGCCCCCTGCGCGCGTTCGTCGATCGGCTTTCGCGCGAAAGCGGGCGCATCCCCGAAGCGGACCCCGGCGTCCCCTTCAACGATCTCGGCCGGGAGGAGCTCCTCGAGCTGCTCGCCGAAGCGAACGTCCCGGAAACGGAGCGCGCCGCGCTCGCCGACGCGCTCTTCGCGCGCTGGCCTTACCGCAACCTCGATCACCTGCTCGCCCAGGTGCCGGGCGCGCGGGGCTTGCGCCGCTTGAAGAGCCGCATTGCCTTCGGGCGCGTCCTTTCGGACGCGGAGCAAAGCACGCTCAAGAGTCTGCCGCCGCTGCCCAAAGACGGCGGCCCGCGCCGCCCACTCGCCAACCCCGAGATGTTCGGGCGCGTGCTACCCCCTTCCCTGCACGAGGCAGCGCTGCGCGCTTTTCCCACGTTCGAAGCGTACATGGACGCGGCCCTGCACGACCCGACGTGGGGCTACTACGCGCACCGCGTGGTGATCGGGCGCGCAGGACACTTCGACACGCATCCCGAATCGTTTTCCCCGCGGTACGGCGCCTGGATCGCCCACGCCGCGTTCGCCACCCATCGCGATCTCGTCCAACGCGGCGAGCTCGCCGAAGACGCTCCGTTCCCCCTCGTCGAGCTCGGCGCCGGCAATGGCCGGCTCGCGCGCGACCTCGTGGACGCCGTCGCCCGCTCCGCGCGCGACGCCGCGCCCGCGGAGCGCGAAGCGTGGCAGCGCTTCGCCGAGCGACTCGACTACCGCATCTACGAGATCTCCGCCTCACTGCGAGAAAAGCAGCGCGCCCTCCTCGGCGCCGCCGCGCGCGTCGTGGAAGGCGACGCCCGCGCTCCCGGCGCAGCGCTCGCGCGCGACTTCCCGAACGGCATCACGGGCTTCGTCGCCACCAACGAAGTTCCCGATCCGTTCGGCGTTCACAAGCTACCCCTCACCCCCACCGGCAACGGGTTCCCCGCCC
>QGUH01000168.1 GCA_003242355.1 Pseudomonadota bacterium | reverse complement strand
TAATGGCGGGTTTGGGGGGGGGTTTTCCACCCCGACCAAAGGGTGGGAACCCCGCCCAATACGCGAAAAATGGCGTCGGATAGCGTCGGACAGAGTGCCCGCCTGGGGAGGGGCCCCGCCGAATCCACTTGAATTCACTTCGGCGGGGAGGGCGGCACGTGCCGCCCTCCCCACGAAACGAGGCCCCTTGCCTACACGCGCCCCTCGCCGATGGTCCCCGCCCGTTCGGGGAGGGCGCCTTGCGCACGCGGAGTCGGAAGCTCAGAATCGCGCGTCATGGATCGCGGGAGTTTGCTCGGCGTGCTCGTGCTCGCCTTGGTCGTTCTCTTCCAAGCGTGGGTCACGGTGCGCGTCTATCGGTCGGGGCTCTACGAGCCTTCGCAAAAATCGGCTCAAGCGAAGCTGATTTGGCTCCTGCCCGTGCTCGGCGCGGTCATCGCCTTCTCCGTGCTCACTTCCGAAGAGCAGCGGGATCGGCGGGACGACGACAAAACCCTGCGCGGTTGAGCGACGGCGCAGCGCGGTCCCGCGCCCCGTCCATGACCCTGAGCCGGTGAGGGGTCGCGCGGTGGCCCGGGGAAAAGGCCGCGGGGGGACCGTCCGCTCGCAGGCCGTCAGAAGGGCCGTGCGGCAATGCGCCGCACCCCAGCGCGGTTGAGCGTTGCACTTCCGGCATGCTACAGCCGGCCGCGAGTCAGCCTCTCGGCGCTCGCCGCGCCGTCAGGCTGGCGCCTTTGCGCCAGGTGGGCTAAGGACGCGCGCGACAAGCGATCTTTTCCGCGGGCCCGTGAAACGAGGAGCCAGCATCAGTGCACCCCTCATCATCCAAAGTGTCCCTGCTCGTCACCCTGTTTTCCAGCCTCCTCTTGCTGTTGGTCCCGGGGAGGGCGGCCGCCGCCCCGGCACATGGAGGAGGCGAAGCCAATCTCATCCTGCCCGATCTCGGCAGCGTGGAGATGCTCGGCATGAGCGGTCATTCACTGCTCCTGCTCGGCATGCTGATCGCGATCGGAGGCCTGGCCTTCGGCCTGGTCGCCCTCCTGCAGGTGAAGAAGCTCCCGACCCATCGCTCGATGGCGGAGGTGAGCGAGCTCATCTGGGAGACCTGCAAGACGTATCTGATCACGCAGGGCAAGTTCCTGTTGATCCTCGAGGCGCTGATCGGCGCCATCATCGTCCTGTACTTCGGGTTTCTCCAGGATTTCGGCGCGTTCCGCGTTTTCATCATCCTCGCGTTCAGCGTGATCGGCATCCTGGGCAGCTACGGCGTCGCCTGGTTCGGGATCCGCATCAACACGTACGCCAACTCGCGAACGGCCTTCGCGAGCCTCGAGGGCAAGCCGTACCCGGTCTACGCCATCCCGCTCAAGGCCGGCATGAGCATCGGCATGCTCCTCATCAGCGTGGAGCTCGCGCTGATGCTCGCGATTCTGTTGTTCATTCCCGGCGACTACGCGGGCCCCTGCTTCATCGGCTTCGCCATCGGCGAGTCGCTCGGCGCGAGCGCCCTGCGCATCGCCGGCGGTATCTTCACGAAGATCGCCGACATCGGCTCCGACCTCATGAAGATCGTCTTCAAGGTCAAGGAGGACGATGCGCGCAACCCCGGCGTCATCGCCGACTGCACGGGTGACAACGCGGGCGACTCCGTGGGGCCGAGCGCCGACGGTTTCGAGACCTACGGCGTCACCGGCGTCGCGCTCATCTCGTTCATCCTGCTCGCCGTCAAGGATCCGACGGTTCAGGTGCAGCTGCTCGTCTGGGTCTTCGCCATGCGCGTGGTGATGGTCGTCGCGAGCGGGCTTTCGTACCTCGGCAACGAGCTCTTTCAGAAGGGCGCCATCGGCAGCGCTGCGAAGGTGAACTTCGAGGTCCCCCTCACCTGGCTCGTGTGGATCACCTCGCTCGCGTCCGTCGGGCTGACCTTCCTCGTCTCCTACCTGCTCATCCCGGAGCTCGGGGACGGCACGCTGTGGTGGAAGCTCTCCGCCATCATCAGCTGCGGCACGCTGGCCGGCGCCATCATCCCCGAGGTGATCAAGATCTTCACCTCCACCGAGTCCCGCCACGTTCAGGAAGTGGTGACTGCCTCGCGGGAGGGCGGCCCCTCGCTGAACATCCTCTCGGGCCTCACCGCCGGCAACTACAGCGCCTTCTGGATGGGCCTCGTCATCGCCTTCCTGATGGGCACGGCGTACGTCGTGAGCGGCATGGGCCTCGAAGACCTGATGGTCGCGGCTCCCGTGTTCGCCTTCGGCCTCGTCGCCTTCGGCTTCCTCGGCATGGGCCCCGTCACCATCGCGGTGGATTCCTACGGCCCGGTGACCGACAACGCGCAGAGCGTGTTCGAGCTGTCGACCATCACGGAGATCCCCGGCGCCGCCGAGGAGATCCAGAAGGCTCACGGCTTCAAGGTCGACTTCAACAAGGCCAAGCTCCTGCTCGAGGAGAACGACGGCGCCGGCAACACCTTCAAGGCGACGGCCAAACCCGTGCTCATCGGCACCGCCGTCGTGGGCGCCACGACCCTCATCTTCTCGATCGTGGTGCTGCTCACGAACGGCCTCACCGAGCAGCTCGAGAAGCTCAGCATCCTGCACCCGCCGTTCTTGCTCGGCCTCGTCGCGGGCGGCGCCGTGATCTTCTGGTTCACCGGCGCTTCCACGCAGGCGGTGGTCGCGGGCGCCTACCGCGCGGTCGAGTTCATCAAGCGCAACATGAAGCTCGAGGGCGCGACCAAGGCCTCGATCGAGGACAGCAAGAAGGTCGTCGAGATCTGTACCCGTTACGCGCAGAAGGGCATGTTCAACATCTTCATGACCATCTTCTGCGCGACGCTGGCCTTCGCGTGCGTCGATTCGTTCTTCTTCATCGGCTACCTGATCTCGCTCGCGCTCTTCGGCCTCTTCCAGGCGCTGTTCCTCGCCAACGCCGGCGGCGCCTGGGACAACGCCAAGAAGGTGGTCGAGGTGGAGCTGCAGGAGAAGGGCTCCGAGCTGCACGCGGCGTCCGTCGTGGGCGACACCGTGGGCGATCCCTTCAAGGACACCTCGAGCGTTGCGATGAACCCCATCATCAAGTTCACGACGCTCTTCGGCCTGCTCGCGGTCGAGCTCGCCATCCAGCTCGAGCGCTCGACGACCACTGCCCTCGCGGTGATCTTCGGCGCCATCGCGCTGATCTTCGTGTGGCGCTCCTTCTATGGTATGCGTATCGGCGGCGTGGCCGAGGCCGAGGCGCCCCGCGCCGCGCAGGCGGCCGAGTAACGCGCTCGGTCGTAACGAACCCACGTGGGAAAAACTGAAAACGCCGACTGGCCCCCGCCGGTCGGCGTTTTCTTTTTCGATTCGTCCCCATCGCGCGGGCGTCCGGTAGGCGCGGAAGCCCACTCGCCTCGCGCCTCCGAAAGCACTCCGATTGCTGCGCGACGGCGCATGACGCCCCTCGGGCTCCACGGGCGCCGCTCCTCAACGCGATGCACGGACTGCCGAGTGCTCCGCGACGGCGCGGGCCGCCCTTCACTCCGTTCTCCGCAGACGGCCGCAGTCGGACCTCCAAAAGGCGCCAGGCGCTCGCGGCCGCGCCCGAGCTCGAAGGCCCCGAGTGCCCCGTGTAGCCACCCGTCTCGGCGGAAGGCTATCTGGCCGGCCGACGAGGTATCGGACTAGCTGGACCCGAGCTCCTCAGGCGTTAGACAGTGGGTTCAATGCCGCTCGGCACCATCGCGGTCCTCGCCGTCGCCCTGTCCCTCGATGCCATGGTCGCAGCCGCCGCGCGCGGGGTGGCCGTACCGCGCGTGCTGCCGCGGCATATCGCGCTCGTCATGCTCGCGTTCGGCGGCTTCCAGGCGGGCATGCCCGTGCTGGGCTTCTACGCGTCCACGAGCCTCGGACCATGGGTCGCCCAGTGGGATCACTGGATCGCGTGCGGCCTGCTCACGGTCATCGGCGGCAAGATGATCCTCGAATCGCGGCACCCCGCCGACGCCGACTCCGAAGCCGCGAACCGCGAACCATTCGCCTTCCTAACCATCCTGCTCCTCGCGCTCGCCACCAGCATCGACGCGTTCGCTGCCGGCATCACCCTGCCCGTCCTCAACGCCCCCATCGTCCTCTCCGCCGCCACGATCGGGGTCACCACCGCCTGCCTCAGCGCCCTCGGGCTGCTCGCCGGCAAGCACATCGCCTCTCGCCTGGGCGCCCGCCTCGAAGCCGCGGGCGGCATCGTCCTCATCCTCCTCGGCCTCAACACCCTGCTCGATCACCTCGCGTCCTGACCCGCTGACACGCGCCCCTCAGGACGCTCCGAACGTGGGCCTCGTTCGCTCGCGTCAGTCGGCGCGGTGCTCGTCGATGCAACCGCACGCACCCTGCGGGTTCGACGGGGCACCGGCTCCTCGGCTCCCGACGCATACCACCCGCGATGCAAGCCCGCAGGGGCGAGCGTTCAGCTCGCCCTTGCCCCAGGCTCGTCCGCTTCGCGCGGCAGGAACAAGCGGTGAAAGCACCTCGCACACCCAGTCGGGAGCAATCGGAATGGGACGGACCGCGCCGGGGCGCGGCAGACGTTCCCGACGCCAGTCCGCCAAGTCCGGCCTCACGATGTCGTGCGGCCCCAGCGCCACGTCGACCTCGACGAAAATCCACCACCCACCCGGTCCGCCTCGGCCGTCGTCATCGTGAAACGGCCCGCCAACGAAACGCCCAACGGCCCGCTGCACGTGCGCGTGGCGGGCAGCAGCGCAGGGGTCGTGAGGAGTTGGCTCGGAGCGCCCGGAACCAAAGCTCCGGCCGCGTGGAGAGGCTCCGCTTGCTGCTCGCCAACTCTCGAGAAGCGCGACGATGATCGGCTCGCTTTGAAGGGCCTGAATGCAAGTGGTGCACATCACGCGACTCTCGGGCGCGTGCGAGTCTTCGAATTTGCTGGACTGGCGTGGCCTGACAGTGGAGACAGCATGCGATGCCGCTCGACACTCCTGGGCTTTTTGCTCTCGCTTCGTCGATCGACGCCGCCGTCGCGGCCGCCGCGCAGGGGATGACGATCCCCCGCCTCCCGCAACGGCACGTCGCGCTCATCACGCTCGCGTTCGGCGGCTTTCAGGCGGGCATGCCTCTGGTCGGCTTCTCCGCGTCGCCCTCGTTCGGGTCTTGGGTCGCCCAGTGGAATCCCTTGATTGCGTGGGCCCTGCTCTTGGCCGTTGGCAGCAAGATGATGGCCGAAGCGGCACACCCGGTCGGCGCAGCGTTCGTAAACCGTGAATCATTCGATGTGCTCACGATTCTGGTCCTCGCGCTCGCCACCAGCATCGACGGGTTCGCCGCCGGCACCACTGCGCCCGCCCTGACCCCCCCCATCCTCCATACCTCCTTGAATACCGGCGCCACCACTGCGCTCCTCAGCATCGGTGCCGTAATTGCCGGCAACCGCATTGGCGCTCGCCTCGAGGAGCACCGCAAATCCTTCGGAGGCTTCCTCCTCATGTTGTTCGCCTGCTACACCCTCGCCAGCCGCACCTTGGGCTGGGCCCCTCAGCCCGCCTTCCCAGGATAGCGCGACGGAGGCACGAGCACGGTGCGGCAGTCGGGCACCATTCCCGCCGCGTTGGCTCGCGGGGTCCTGAGCATCGGGAGTCGAGCATCCGCAGCCACCTGGTGGGCCTCGTAGCGGCTCTTCTCGTTTCCGCGGCCGGCCATGTCCCTGCCTCCAACCTGCGGTCGGAACGGTGACGTCGGTACGAGGGTACTTGTTCGACGCGGACACGGGTCAGTGGAGCTCCGAGGATGTTTTCGAACCGTCGTTCGTTCATTCAACCAGCTCGCGGTGCCCGTCCTGCTGATCGCCACGGTCGACTTCGGACCAGAATGCGTAGTGAACGCGTCCGAGCATCTCCGATCCATCAAGCCCGTGGAGCGCCCGCCGGCGTGCGAGAAGTCATCGGGGCGGCTCATCGCGTCGATCAAGCATGCCGATGGACGCGAGAACCGAGAAGAGATTCCGCTGTCCCTCTTCTCCGTGGGCTTCGGCGGCAAAGTCTTCGTGCCGCTCGTCTTCTACCGCAAGCTCTCCTGTCTGGATGCCGAGGTTCGGCTGTGGACATCCGGACAATCGAAACCCCTGAGAAAGGTGATCCGGTCCAAGTGCGGAGAATAGGATTCGCCCCACCGATCAAAGCGCGAGCACGACGACGCAAACGAGGCTGTCCCGCGGGAGCCCAACCGCAAACCCCGTGTCCGAAGTCGAGGCCGAGCACCGACGGCTCACGAGGCGGTGCGCCAGCGTCCAATCGGCGCGTCGCTCGTTGCTCGTCGAGTCGTGGCGGGCTACACGAGGGCGCCGTGATTCGTCGGATGTTGGTTCTTGCGGCGGCATGCGCTGCGTCGATGGGATGCGAGCGCATGGGGCCGATGTAGCTCGGCATCGAGGTGAAACGGAGCAGCGATGGCGGCTATGTCGTGTCCTTCTGGAATTGTCAGAACGAGGCCGAGCTGCCGGTGAACCGCGTGGCCGTCTACAAGGCCACCGAAGGTCCCAACGGGCCGCCGCTGGTTTGTAGCCTCGAGTCGAGAAGGCCGGGGCAGCTGGTTCTGAAGGAATGGGAGTACGGAACGGCTCCGCCCGGATACGCGCTGAGCGCGAGCTGCCTTCCGCTCGAGCACGGGCACGCGTACGACGTGCGTGCGACCGGATCCGGTGTTGGTGTCCGCCAGTTTCACGTGCATCCGAATGGGAGAGTCGAGGCCCTCGGGACTGCTTGCCAACAGTGATCGGGTCAGCGTGGAGGGATGTTTCACCGAGGGCCTCGAGCTTCGGGCAGGGTTCGTTCGATTCCGCTCGTGCTCACGGGTTTCGGCGTGATCCGCGTGGAGCGCGGGGAACGGCGACCGACTGGTCGCCCCATCCATCCTGGTCGCCCGATCAACCCGCCGAGCACTAGTGCACCGCCAATGAGGTACGCGCAAGCGTTCGGCGGTAGCGTCGACTGATGGCTTCGGCGGGCCCGATGCACGTGCCCGTGCATGTGCTGACCGTCGAAAAGTTCACGCTAATTCATTAGCGGTGCACTAGCCGTTGTGACAACCGCGATAACCCCATTTCCTGCACGCTGCGCGGCCTGTCTTTTAAACAAACCTGACGCCCCCCCAAAAA
>QGUH01000167.1 GCA_003242355.1 Pseudomonadota bacterium | reverse complement strand
AACGAGCGGCGATTGGGCCCGAGCGTGTGCCCGCGCTCGGCGAGCGCCTTCAGGATTTCTTTCGGTGCCGAGGGCTCGTGGCGCGCCGTATCCGGCACGAAGCCGTGGTGGAAACGCGGCGCGTCGATCGCGGCGTCGAGCGGGAGCTTGCGGTCCACGAGGTTGTGGACCAGCTGCGCGATCGTGCTCGGAATCGTGTCCCCGCCCGGGCTGCCGAGCACGGCGGCCACATCTTTGCCGCGCAAGAGCAGCGTCGGCGCCATCGAGCTCGTCGTTCGCCGACCGGGCACGGGTTGGTTGTCCGCGATCGAGGCGAACGAGCCGACCGAGTTGTTCATGAACATGCCCGTGCCGGCGGCCATGATCTTCGCGCCGAACGACGCCGAGAGCGTCATCGTGAGGCTCACGACCATGCCCGTGCGATCCGTGACCGAGAGATGGGTCGTGTGCTCCGTTTCGCGGAGCGCCTCGGCGAAGAGGGGATGCACCCGCTCCGAGGGCGTCGCGCGCTGCGGCTCGATCGGAACCGTGAGCCAGAACGCGGGATCGAGCCAGCGCGCCAGCCGCGCCGAGAGCTCGGCGGGGGCGAGCGCGTCCGGGTCCACCACGCCGAGCCTTCGTTCTGCCTGCGCGCGACGCGATGCTTCGAGGAAGAGGTGGATGGCGTCGGGCGAGCCGGGCTCGACCTCGCTGCCGGCCCGTTGCATCGAGAGCAAAATTCCCGCGAGGGCCACGCCCCCTGCCGAAGGTGGCGGCATCGTCTCGAGCTCGTACCCCCGGTAGTGGAAGGTGAGGGGCTCGCGCAGCACCGCGCGATAACTCGCGAGGTCCTCCAGCGACGGCCCCTCGGGGGCGAGCGCGCTCGCCAACCGTTTTGCGATCGCGCCGCGGTAAAAGCTCTCCGGACCGTTCTTGGCGAGCTCCGTGAGCGTCCAGGCGAGATCGGGCTGAACGATGCGCGCGCCTTCGCGCTTGGGGCGCTTGCCGTTGCCGAAGATCGCGGCAACGCGCGGATCGCGCGAGAGCTCGCGGTAGCTCCACCCGAGCACGCGCGCTTGCCACGGGCCGAGCACGAAGCCGCTTTTCGCGAGCTCGAGAGCCGGAGCGACGAGCTTTTCGAATGGCATGCTGCCGAGCTCGCGTCGCATCAGCTCGAGGCCGGCGACGCATCCGGGCACGCCGACCGCGGCTTTGCCGCGGCCGCGGGCCTCGATCATCTTGTCGAAGCGCGCGCGCGTGAGGCTCTTCGGCGCGACTTCGCGGAAGTCGAAGGCGCGGGTCGGTCCGCCCTTCGGGCGCACGAGCGCGAAACCGCCGCCGCCGAGCCCGCCCGCGCTCGGATGCGTGACCGACAGAGCAATGGCGGTGGCGATCGCGGCGTCCACCGCATTGCCGCCGTCGGCGAGGATGCGGGCGCCGGCGCGCGCGGCCTGCGCCTCGGCCGCGACGACGAGCCCGCGGTCGCTCGCCACCGATCGCTCGCCTCCGGTGAACGGAGGCGGCAGGGGCGCTTCGGGGGCGGGCTCCGCGCTCGCCGCCTTCTTCGCGGGCTCCGATGCCGTGTCCTCGTGCTCCGCGGGGCGCGCCGAAGGGCCGCTGGGGCTTCGCGTGCAGCCTGCCGCGAGCGCGATCATCAAGAGGAAAGACGCGAGCGGCCGCCCCAGCCGCGCGAGGCTTCCGGGCCGATGTACTAGGCTGATTCCCGTCATGAGCGGACTACGCATCGTCGTCATCACCGTGAGCGACACACGGAACCATCAAACGGACACGAGCGGTCGGCTCGCCGTCGAACGGCTCGAAGCCGCGGGCCATTCGATCGTGAGCAAGGAGATAGTGCGGGACGAAGCCTCGATCATCCGGGAATCGGTCGAGCGCGCGATTGCCGCGGCGGACGTCGTGCTGCTCACCGGCGGGACGGGCATCACCGCGCGCGACGTGACGCCCGAGGCGATCGCACCGCTCGTCACGAAGGGCATTCCGGGGTTCGGGGAGTTGTTTCGCATGTTGAGCTACGCCGAGATCGGAGCGGCCGCGATCCAATCGCGGGCGTTCGCGGCGCTTTGCGGCACGGCGCTCGTCTTCGCGCTCCCCGGCTCCACGGCCGCGGTCCGCTTGGCGCTCGAGAAGATCGTTTTGCCGCAGCTCGACGCCGACACCAAGCCCTGCAACTTCGCGGAGCTTTTGCCGCGCATCCGCGGCGCAGGCTGATCCCCGAGCGATCATGGGCGCGGCGCGGTCACGGTAGCACGAAGAGCCCGGGGTCTGCCTCCGCCCAGCGCTCGAGATCGCCCGCACGTCGGGCCACCACGGGCACGGCGAGCGCTCGCGCTTCGCGAATCGAAGTCGGCGCCCCTTCGTCGGGCGAAGCGCTCACCAGGACGTCTGCGGCCGCGATCCAGCGGAGCGCCGTGCTGCGGGGAACGCGGCCGACGAAGCGCGCTTCCGGAAACGCGCGCGCGAGCGAACGGGCCTCCGGACCGTCACCCACCACCACCACGTCGAGGTCGGGGACGAGGCGCGCCGCCGAGAGCGCGGCGTGCACCCGCTTGCTCGGCACGAGCCGCGCGACCACGACCATCAGACGCCGCTCGGGCTCGACCCCGAGCTCGGCGCGGGCCGCTTTGCGCGCGGGCACGGACGGGGTTTCCAGGGGAGGTAGCATCACCTGCGCGTCGAGCGAGCACCCCGAAGCGCGCTCGAGCAGCTCGATCGAATCGTGCGAAACGGCACGGACGATCGCCCCGCGCCGTCGCAGCGTCGCGAGAACGAGGCGCGGAATGGGCGGCGGTAGGCGAGCGACGAGCCGCGCGTCGGAGCCGTGGATCACGATCTCGAGGCGTGCGCCGCTCGGTGCCGTCACCGCGATCGGAACCGCGGCGGGCACGATCCAGTGGGCGATCACGCGATCGAACGGGCCCAGTCGGGCGAGCGCGCGCCGTGCGCGGAGCATCCAGGCCGAGAGCCCGAAGGCGCGCCGTGGACGCTCGCGCAACCGTGCGACGACGCCAGGAAAGCCGCAGGCGCCGCCGTCGGCGAGGCGCACCACGCGAACGCGCGGCGACGTGCGCTCGTCGGCGTCCGAGCACGCGGCGGGCGCGTCGCCCCCGCCACAGATGACGGTGACGGCGTGGCCACGGGCCGCGAGCGCCCGCGCCTCGGCGCGGACGAAATGGCCCGACGGGTCTTCGTCACTCGTGGGGTACGAGGTCGTGACGACGGCGATGCGCTCGGGCATGCCGCTCAAACACGCGGGAGCTCACCCAGGGCGCGCACACCCTCCGTTCCTTGCTCCTCGACGAGATCGCCGAGCGCGCGCAGATAGCGGAACGTGTAGATGCCGGCGTCGTGTCCGTCCGCCCACTTGAACGAGACCGCGTAATTGCCGACCCGATCGATCTCGCGCAAATCCAGGCTGCCGCCTTCGTTGTAGCGAATCGTGCCCGAGTGCCCCTGGCAACCGGCACACGGGCAGTAGCCGCGCAGGAGCTCGTGCGCGATGCGCGAGCAGTGCCCGTCGGCCCAGAATATCTCGAGGACGGTAGCCCCGTGGGGAGCTTTCAAGCGAATCGGCCTGTGCCGTGGATCCATCGCCACAAAACGTACATCAGGCCGTGGCGCTCGCGAGTAGATGCGGGGCAAATCTTCGCGGTCTGCGTCGTTCCGCCTCCCCGTGGCACGTCCCCTGCGGGCCTCCGGGGCCACCCCTACATGGTCACACCCTCCCGAGTATCCGCGCTCGGCGCGGCTGCACGACGGTTCCTGCTCGCTCTCGAGACGAACCCTACATGCTCGCACCCGCGCGCTGGCCGCGTCGCGGTAAGCTGCTCGTTCGGATTTCGTCGTCGGTGAGCGCCTCGTCGCTCCGCGGTGCGGTGTGCCCCTCGGGCAGCGGCGCGTCGTCCGCCGAGGACTGCTCGATTCGAGCGCGCCCGGCCCGTATCGACCATCGGCTCGAGCGCGCGGCGCGGAGGCGTCCACGCCGAGCGGGCGGTGCGCCCTCCTTCGGCCGAGCGCCGTTCGAGGACGACGCTCCTGCCGAAGGAGGGGCCCCGACCGAAGGGATCCCGCGATGCGCGCTCGCCGGCAGGCGGGCGAAGCCGGCACGGGAGCGACCGGCGCCGCGAAGGGTCAGCCCATCCCGACGAGTGTTCGGCGACCGCTCCCGATGATGAGGACGCGTGCAGCGATCTGCCCGACGGCCCCGAGCGTGGTCATCGTGCAGGCCTCCTTCCGTGTCACGACGCCCGAGCGGGCGCGCGACTCCGTCCGGGAAGCGAGGGCGGACGAGCGCGCTGGCGCGTGGCCGCGCCAGCGCTCGCGCACTTTAGAACTCGATTCCCGCGTTCAGGTTGGCGGACCAGGTATGCATGTTGTTCCCGCCGTTCGTGAACATATCGCCGTTCGCGGTCGGTCGGAACGTGCCCCGTGCGTCCACCAGCAATCCCCGATGACGGAACGCGAGACCGCCACCGACGGGGAAGTAGAGCGTCTGGTCCGTGTTGTCGACGTTGGACGTGTTCACGCCTTCGTTCGTCAACGTGTACCAGATGTGGCCGACTCCGCCGTAGATGTACGGCTGGAACGCGCCGGGCAGCAGGTTGAGCCGCGCGGCGATCTCACCGCCGTTGCCGATGAGCGTCGCGCTGTCGTCGATGCCCACTGCGTCGACGGCCTGCGCGCTGCCGACGTAGGCCGCCTCCGCGGCCAACATCGTGCGGGTGCCGAGGGTGAGACGCGCGTTCCAGGTTCCGCCGACGCTCGTGTAGTCCGTTGCCACGTCGCCCGTGAACCCGACCACGCCGCCGCCCACCGTGGCACCCATGCCGAAGGGCGTGCTGAGGTTGGGCCGATTGGGTTGATAGGCATCGGGTGAGAACACCGACGCTCGCATCGGAGCCCGCTGCTCGACCTCGACTTCGACCTGCTCCTGCGCCATCGCCAGGCCGGACGCCGCGACGATCACGGCGGCGGCACTGAACGCTGCCATCGAAATACCGACTTTCATGGTCCTCTCCTTTTCCGGCTGCCGTTGACCGAATGGTGGCGGCACTTGATAGCTCTACCCACTCGAAACGAACCGACAAGGGGACAAATACGTACGCGGCAACCCGTCACGTGGGGTGTTGTGCCATTGGTCCGGAGAAATCCGCGCGATCGTCGCTGATCCGAGGCTCGTGTGCACGTGTCGTGAGTTCGATTCGAGAGGTCGATATCGATTCATGGGCTCGTGATCCAGATGCCGAGTCGTGTGTCACTGCGTCCATGCCGACTCGTCACGTCCGAGCCGTGCTCGATTCGTGTTCACGGGTGCTGGCTTCCGGGCAGGCGCGACGCGACGTGTGGACGTGTGGAAGCCGCGTCGCGCCGCGCGCTTCGCGAGCCGTCGAAAGGCAATCGTTCTCAGGGCCCCCGACGAGGGCCGGCGGGGCGGGCCGACGGCGCGCTACTCGGAGCAGCTCGGCCAGAGCGCGTGCAGCCGCGCGACGTCGTCGGCAGTGGGCCCGATGGCGATGTTGCCGGGGTTCATGAGCGAAGCCGTGCCACTCACGTGCAGCAAGCCAAAAGCGTGCCCGAGCTCGTGAGCTACCGTGACGCTCCGCGCCCAGGAATCGCCGATTCGCCGATTGACGACGATGTTGCCGATCTCGTCTTCGTAGGCGCCGCGCATGGCTGCGGGGGCGTCCTCGAAACGCACGTCGATGCGCGGCAGATCCTCACGGACCTCGCGCACGAGCGCGGTGTTCGCGGCGCCGTTCCACAGCCGGACCGCCTCGTCGATGCTGGCGGCCTCCGCCTCGGTGGCGTCGTCGCTCGTCACCGCGAGCCCTGCACACGGATCGTAGACGATGTCGATATCGGTGTCGGGCGTGCCACAGGCCAGAGCGGAGAGCGCGAGGAGTGGAACGAGAATCGCAAGGCGGCGCACGGCGCGGCGACGCTAGCACGCCGTGAACGGCGTCGCGACGCTCACGCTCGACCGAACGCGTCGACGCGATGCGTCTCGATGCGGCGCCGCTCTTGCAGTCTCTGCACTCGGGGTCGCGCGCAACGCGATCGATCCGAGGAGCTCTCATGCAGTATCCGCCGCCACCGAGTGCTCGCGACGCGCTGCGCACCGGTCCGCGCACCCGCTCGGCGCTCGACGTGAGCGCGACCGGGGTGGGCATCGGTGTGGTCGCCGGTGTGTTGTTCCTCGTCGCGGAGATCGTCATCGGCGCGGCGAGAGCGTCGCCGCTTTCGCCGTTCCGCTTCGCGGCGAGCCTTTCCGTGGGAATGCCGGCGCTCGTGCAGATGCCGTCGGGGGCCGCGGTCCTCCTCGGGGGCCTCACGCACCTTTTGCTCTCGTCGATCTACGGCTTCGTGTTCGCGTGGCTCAACGAGAACGCGTCCGCTGGCGTGCAGGGGGCATTCGGTAGACAAACCGCGCTCGGCGCGCTCTTCGGCCTCGTCCTCTGGCTCGTGAACTTCCAGATGATCGCGCGCGCCCTGTTTCCCTGGTTTCTCGAGGTTCCGCCGCTCGCGCAGGCGCTCGCGCACGTGTTCGCCTTCGGGTTGCCGCTCGGCGCGCTGTACGCGGCGGCGACGCGGCGACAGCACCACGTGCGCCGTTTGCAAACGGCCGCGCGCAACGACTCGGGCGCCACCCTGCACTGAGCTCCGAGCTCGACGATTCGAATCCGGGCTCGCGTTTCGGGCGGCGCCGAACGTTCGACGTCCCGTCAGCACGGCGACCGCGGGGGGCGCGTCGGCAGAAAGAGGATGCTCGAAAGCACCGCAACCGCGATCACCGGCCACATCGCCGCGTACCCCTCGGTTTCGCCGAAGTAGGGGCGCAGCAGGTCGATCGTGGCGCCGGTCACGACGGGACCGAGCAGCGCTCCGAGGCCTCGGCTGAAGTCGAACAGCCCCGCCCCGGCACCCGAGCTCCGTCGAGGCAGCAGTTGGGCCACCAGGGCGAACGGCAGGGTCATGGCGACCGCTCCCGCGAACCCGACGACGGGCATTGCGGCGAGCAACACCGGGATCGACTGCGTGACCGCGGGCAGAAGCAGGCGGACCCCGAACCGGAGCAAGCCCGCCCGGACCACTCGGATGGGGCCCACCCGGGGGGCGGGGGTTCCGGGGTTGGGAGGGCCCAAAAAGGCGCCC
>QGUH01001146.1 GCA_003242355.1 Pseudomonadota bacterium | reverse complement strand
CGTGGAAAAGTCTCCGCGGTTTGGGTTGGCGGGTTGGCGGCGCGCAGTCGCTCGAGCGGCGGCGAATCGCTCGTGGCCACCACGACGACCGAGCGCTCGCGCCCCGAAGCGCCGAGCGCGTGCTCCAAGAACTCCCCGACTTCACGGCCGCGCTCACCGACGAGCGCCACCACGACGGCATCGGCCGACGTGCCGCGAGCGATGGCGCCGAGCAGCGTGCTCTTGCCGACGCCCGACCCCGCGAACAACCCGATGCGCTGCCCGACCCCGAGTGTCAGAAGGCCGTCGAGCACGCGCACGCCCGTGGCGAGCGGCGCCGTGACGGGGGCGCGCCGGAGCGCGGGCGGCGCAACGCCTCCCACTGGAACGCGCCGCAGCCCGGTGAGCGGGGGGCCGCCATCGAGTGGCCTTCCGAGCCCGTCGAGCACGCGCCCGAGCAACGCCGGACCCACGTGCACCTCGAGGGTCTCGCCCGTTGCTTCCACCGGATCGTCGACTCCGATGCCCAACAGATCGCCGAGCGGCAGCGCCAGCGCTTCCCCGCGCTCGAGCCCCACGACTTCGGCGAGCAGCGGCGTGCCGCGCCGCCGAATGCACAGCACGTCTCCGATGCGTGCGCCGGGCACCTCCGTACGCACCAGCAGACCGACGACGCCCGCGACGCGTCCCACCGTTCGGACCGTCGCCGTCTCCGAGAGCCGCGCCCGCAACCGCTCGAGATCCACGCGCCCCTGCTAACACGGCGCGCTTGCGGCGGCACCGCTCCCGGCCCGCGAGTCCGAGCCGCCTCGGGTTGAAACGGGCCGCGGCGCGTGCTCGGGCGCGAGGCGTGCGATCGTCGGCGAGCGTCCGAGCCGCCTCGGGTTGAAACGGGCCGGCGCAGCGGACGGTCGCTGCCAGAAGAAGGAGGCGGCCGCTCGTCGCGCAGGGGAAGGAGGTGGACGGTTCCTCGCGCGGAGCCCGAAGCCGCACGTCGCGGCCGGAAGAGTTGCCCTCCGCGCGGCAGGAATGCCACGCTCTAAGCCTGATGGGCCGCCTCGGCTGGATCGTCGTCGCTCTCTCGTCCCTGGTCTTGGCGTGCGGTGCCTCCGTCAGGGCCGAAGCGCGGGCGAGCACGGAGCTGGACGACATCGAGCAGGCGCCGCCCGAGGAGTCGGCCGACGACGCCGAGACGGAGACCGAGACCGCAGTCGATTCGCTCCCATCGGGTCCGGTCGCGCTGCTCGGGGCTCGGCCCGATTTGACCCTCGCCGAGTCGGCGGAGGCGACGGAGTGCCGATGCGTTCGTGTTGCCCTCGGGCCGGCGAAAGGGGCTGCGTTCCAGTGGAAAGACGGACCACCGGAGACGCATCCCGAAACGCAGCTCGCCATCGCTTTTGCGCCGACGCCGTGCGACGGCGAGCCGGAAGGCAGCGCCGGCGCCTCGTACTGGGGGTACCGCATCGTGGGCGGCGACGTCGTGGTGCTGCTCGAGCCCTGGCGTGAGCAGCCCAACGGGCCCCCGCGGGTGCTCGGCGCGCTCATCCCGAAGCCGCCGGAAGGCGGACAGGTCTACGTCGCTCCCGCCGAGAGGGGCCTCCCCTACGGGCAGTCGCCGAAGGGCGACGCCGAGCGCTGCTCGCTCGGCAATCCGGGGCCTGCGCGCACCATTCCGTTCACCGAGCACGAGCTCGGTCAGCAGTGACAGCGCGTGCACTCGGTCAGCAGTGACCGCGCGCGCACTTGGTCAGCAGTGGATCGCGCGCGCACTCGGTCAGCAGTGACCGCGCACGTGCTCGATCGGCAGTGATGACCGCGCTGCGTCCTGCTCTCGCGAGCGACGACGCTGAGCACTCACCCTGGAGAGTTAATCGGCGCGACCGAGGGCACTGGTGGGTGGGGGGGTGGGGAAGGGGGGGTGCGCTTTCGGGTGGGCCCACCCAATTAATACCCCAGGACCTCCGCAGATTTTATT
>QGUH01000166.1 GCA_003242355.1 Pseudomonadota bacterium | reverse complement strand
GACGAATCGCGAGCGCGTCACGGCGCACACCGGGCCAGGCACGTGCGGCGGTGCGTGCCATGGCACGATCATCAACCCGATCGGTTTTGCCTTCGAAAACTTCGACGCGATCGGACAGGAGCGCTCGATGGACAACGGAAAGCCCATCGACACGACGGGCGAGTACGAGTTCACCGACGGCTTCAAGACGTTCTCCGGTGCACCCGAGCTCCTCGAGCTGTTGGCGGAGAGCCCGCAGGCCCATGCTTGCTACTCGTCGAAGCTCGCGGAGTTCGCGCTCGGTCGCGACCTGGCCGAGGCCGACCGCCCGCTCGTGTTGGAGCTCGAAAAGACCAGCATGGCCATGAACAGCTCGATCAAGCAGATCCTGCTCTCGATCATCCAGAGCCCCGCTTTCGTCATGCGCGCGGGAGGTGCTCAATGAAGCTCGTAACCAAGCGTGTGAATCGCCGAGCGTTCCTGCGCGGCGCCATGAAGGGCGTCGGTACGGTCACGGTGGGCCTGCCGTTTCTCGAGGGCCTACCCGAGCGGTCGGCGTGGGCGCAGAACGAAGCGCCGGTGTTCGGGCTGTTCATCTGCACGGCCAACGGCGTCGTCATGCAGTGGAACGGCGAGCCCGAGCGGTTCTGGCCCCCGCAGACGGGAGCGCTCACGAAACAGAACATGAGCGCCGCCGCGAACGAGCGCGCGACGTGCCTCTTGGCCGACTACGCGGACAAGCTCCTCATCATCCGCGGCGTCCGGTATCCCCACCCCAACAACGGTTGCGGGCACGCCCAGGGTCTCGTTCAGTGTCTGACCGCATCCCGACCGAGCGGGAGCAACAACACGGTGACCTCGACGGGGCCCTCCGCCGACACGATCATCGCCCAGTCGGTGAATCCCGCCGGTGTCGAGCCGCTGACGCTCTACTCCGGGATGAAGCAGGGGTACATCGACGAGAAGCTGTCCTTCAGCGCCGCTGGGCGGGTTCGCGCCGCCGAGGGCAACCCCTACAACGTCTATCAGCGCCTCATCGGCCTCGCGGGCTCGAACGGCGGCTCGAATGGAGGCAACGGGGGTGCGGACTTGCTGGCGCTCCGTCGCAACAGCGTCAACGACGTCATTCGCGAGGAGATGAAGGAGCTGCTCGGCCGCTCCGAGCTCAGCAAGGCCGACCGCGAGCGCCTCGACCTCCATTTCCAGAGCATCCGCGACATGGAGCGGACCATGATGGAAATGGGGAAGGCCTGCTCCGCAGACGGGCTCGATACTCAGGCGATCCAGGCGATGAACTCGGGGTCCGCCTTCCGGCAGAACGGCGTGATCGAGCAGGTTGCCAAGCTGCACATGGAGCTCGTCGGGTTCGCGTTCTCCTGCAACGCCAACCGCGTCGCGACCCTGCAGATCGGCGACGGCACCGACCAGACGCGCTACACGATTGGCGGGCAGACGATCGAACGCTTCCACTGGGTGAGCCATCGCGTTCAGAGCGATGGCTCGAGCGGCGCTGCCATCCCGAACGCGGTCAACTGGCACATCGAGATCGACCGCATCCGAATGCAGACGTTCAAGCATCTGCTCGACAAGTGGTCGCAGTACACGACGCCGAACGGGCCGTTGCTCGACAACGCGTTCGCGCTCTGGACCAACCAGGTCAGCATCGGGCCGGCGCACAGCTTCGACAACCTGCCGATGATCATCGCCGGCAGCGGCGGCGGAAAGCTCAAGCAGGGTCAATACATCGACGTGCGGGGCGCCACGAACGACCGGCTGCTCAACACCTTGATCGCGGTCGCCGGCGGAAAAGGCACCGTGGGCAGCGGCGGCCAGCTCAACGAAATGCTGGCGTAAGGTCGCCGCCGGGTACGCTCTTCGTCAGCGGCTTCCCGGAGTCGTTCGCGAGCAGCGGCGGATCCGGAGGTCGAGCGGGTCGCTCAGATCGGAGCTGCCGATGCGGCGCATGCCGCTCAACACCGGAGCTTCGGGCTCCGCTTCCGGCGGACCGAGGCTCGTTCGCGGCGGCGGGAGACGATCGAGCAGCTCGGCCAACGCGAAGAAGAACACCACGTCGTCCGATGTCGTCCGAAGGACGCCGAGCGCTCCCCGAATGTCCACCACCCGGGCCAGGGTCGCCTGGGGCAGGCTCGAGTGGAGGATGACGGCCGGTGTCCCCGTGGCCGGATAGGCGCGGAGCAGTCGCTCGAGCGACGCTCCCGTCAGATGCGGCATCAGCACCTTGAGGAGGACCACGTCCGGGCGCAGCGCGTCGAGCAGCGGTTCGAGGCCGAGCGCCGTCTCCCGCAGCGTGACGCGGTGCCCCTGCTTCTCGAGACGCTTGCGCGCACGAGCGAGCTCCCCGGGGTCATCGTCGATCACGAGTACGTGTCGCGATGGCCCGCGTAGCACGGTGCGTCCTCCATGACGTCAAGCGCACAACGGACTCCTCCGGGCCGCACTTAAGGGTCCCTCGAGGCGCGTATCGTTCGGGGACACGCGAGCATCCCATGCCGGCCGTCCTACCAAGCGAGCGAAGCGTGAGGAATGCCCCGAGCTCGAGCCGTGAGCCGGAACCACCACCCGGCGGGGGCGGCGTCACACCAAGCCCGGCAGCGGCCCGGTCGAGAACCCTGGCTCGCCGAAGGCCGTGTCTTCCGTTCCCATTGCGTGCGCGATGCTCAACAGAAGGTCGTTGTGCTGACGACCCGACGCGCCGTTCGCCATGTAGTTCATGAAGCGCCCGGTTCGGAAATAGCCGCCGGCGCTTCCGATGAGGGCGTACGGCATGTCGCTCAACGCGTGCAGCCGCGACTCCCCGATTTCGGTGCCCCAGAACACCACCGTGTTGTCGAGCAGCGTGCGATCCCCTTCCTGGTAGCCGTCGAGCTTGCCGAGGAAGTAGGCGAGCTGCTCGGCGAACCAGGTGTGGATCTTGGAGTACTCGGTGAACCCGGGCTCCTTCCAGTCGTGCGAAATGTCGTGATGATTTCGCGAGAGGCCGAGGAACGGATAGAGGTGCTCGCTCTCGGCATACGAGTACTGGATGGTGACGATCCGGGTTTGATCGCACGCGAGCGCCGCCGCAGCGAGGTCGAGCTGCAGCTTGCTGATCGCGGGCATGTTGTTGTCGTCCGCGAGATCGATGCGCTCGCCGAGTGAAGGCGCCGCACAGGCCGCGCCCGCCGGCGCCGCGGGGACGGTCGTCGCGCCCATGTCGGACGGGGCTGCGAGGCGCCCTTCGATTGCACGGATTGCGTCGAGATGCGCCTCGAGCTTGACGCGATCCTCGCGCCCGAGGGTGGCCCGCACGGCGGCGATGTCCTCGCGGAGCAGATCGAACACGCTGCGGCGCAGAAGGCGGAGGCGGTCGAGCTCCGGGTTGCCGCCCGGCATCGACGGCGGCGCCGCTGCCCCGAAGAGCTGGTTGAACGTGTCGTACGGATCTTCGCGCGGGGGAACGGGCTGATCGGCTCCCTTGTACGAAATCCGCCCGCGCACCTCCGCGTCGCGGACCTGAACTCCGAGCTCGAGCGTCTTGAACGGCGTGGGCGGGTTCAGCGTGTTCGCGAGGTGCTGGTCGAGGGAGATGCCGGATGCCCAGCCCGCGTTGGTGGACATGAAGCTCCGGAAGTTGCCCTTCAGCAGCGGCCGAGCCGTGAGCAGCGCTCCGACGCCACGCGCGTGCTCCGAGCCGTAGTTCGAGTTCTGCACGGCGCCCAGGTTGATGCCGCTGAAGATCAGCATCTTCGACTTGAACGGCTCGAGCGGGCTCATCAGCGGCCCCAAGGTGAAGCTCGTCTCGGTCCCCTGTGGCTTCCACCCCGAGCTGAGCGTGCCGTTCGGCGTGTAGAACACGACGAACCGCTTCGGGTAGGCCGCCGACTGGGCGCGCGTGCGCTCGGCATCGAGCAGCGGGATTGCGGCGGTGGCTGCGAGCGCGCCGCGCAGAAGCTGCCTGCGCGACAAAAAGCGGCGATTCACGGCGTCACCTCCTCCGCGAGCACGGGGCGATGGAGGAACGTATCGGTCTGGGTCAGGGCCAGCATCATTTCCATCAGGTCACCGCCGGAGGCGCTGAATGCGTCTCGGATCTGCCCGAGCGCGCAGGCATCCCGCTCTTCGTCGTCGAAGCGGCCGGAGCCGAAGCGGAACCACTGCGTTGCCAGGCAGTCGCGCACCATCTGGCTCTGGGCGAGCAGCGTGGCGAGCTCCCGGACGCCCACGAACGTGTCATCGACGTCCGTCTGGACGAGCTCGCCGGAGGCGTCGATCGGCTCGCCCCCTTCCGTCGCCCGGTAGGCGCCAATCGCGTCGAAGTTCTCGAAGGCGAAGCCAATCGGGTCCATGAGGCGGTGGCACCCCGCACACGAAGGATCCGTCGCGTGCGCCGTGAAGCGCGCGCGGGCGCTCGTGCCCGATTCGGCCGGCGGAAGCGTCACGTTCGCGTCCGGCGGTGGTGGAGGCGGCGGTTGACAGAGCAGCTTCTCGCGCACGAACTTGCCGCGAAGCACGGGCGACGTTTGATCGGGGTGGGCATGCACCGCGAGGAAGCCCGGCATCGTGAGAATGCCGGAGCGCTCGGGCGGCAGCTCCACCAGGCTCGGGCTCGAGCCCGCAGGCACCGTGACGCCGTAGAGGCGCGCGAGCGCCTCGTTCGCAAAGCCCACGGGCGCGGTGAGGAGCGTCGTCAACTGGCGATCGCCCGACCAGAGCACGTGCTCGATGAAGGCTTGCGTCTCGGCCTTCATGCCCGCGCGCACGGCTTCGTCGAACAGCGGGAACGCGCTGGCCGACTTCACCATCGTGTCGAGCTTGCCGAGATTGAGCCACTGCCGAAAGAACTCGGCAGCAGCGCGCCGAGCGCGCGGATCGGCCAGCATCGTCCGCGCTCGATTCGCGATCTGCTCTTTGGTCGAAAGCTCGCCCGCTTCGGCGGCCGCGAGCAGCGCATCGTCCGGCATGGAGCCCCAGAGCAGATACGACAGCCGCGTCGCGATCTCGTACTGGCTCAACCGGATCCGCTGTTCGCCCGCGGCGGGTGTGCCGCTCGACTCGATGCGATACAAGAACGCCGGGGACTGCAGGGCGTACCGAATCACGACCTCGATGCCCTCGGCGAACGTTCCGTCGGTGCGCCCCGCGGTGTACGCTCGCATGAGCCGATCGGATTCTTCTGCCGTGATCGGCCGGCGATAAGCGCGGCGCCCGAACGTCTGCACGAACCGTTCGGCACAGGCAGCCTCGCCCACCGTTGCCGGATCGCAGGGGAGCAGCGCCGACAGGTTCTTCACGGCCTCCGCGGCGAGGAGCTCGGCCGCCTCCGCATACTTTTCGGCGTGGAGCGACGAAACGGTGAGCACCGCGGCGTTGTTGTTGAAGCCCCCCGCGATCTCGTCCGGCGGGAACTGATCGGCCGGGGTGAGGGTGACCCCGAGCAGATCCTGCACGGTGTTGTTGTATTCGAAGCGCGTGAGCCGGCGGAGCGGCGTCGGCGCGATCGGCGTCGCGCCCTCGCACCGGGTGGCATTCGGATCGGGCGTTCCCGGAGGCATCGTGCCGGGATCACCCGTGCCGGGATTGTTCGTGGGAGGCGTAGAGGTGCCGCCGGGCGGTAGCGCGCTTCCTCCGGGTGTTTGAGGGGCTCCGTCTCCGGAAGTTGAGGGCGACGCCGGATTCGCGGGAGCCGATGGGTTCGCCGGCTGCCCGGGCATCATCGTCCCATCACCGAGCTCGCCCGGCGCCTGGCTGGTCGCTCCTCCGTTACAGCTCGCAAGCAACAGGCACGGCACGATGCCGGCGAGCCATCCACGTCGGCCGCCACGAAATCCCTGATGCATGAAGTCGCCTCCGAAACGCCGGACGGCCCGAAGACTGCCGAGAGCCAAGGGCTATTGCGCGTTCTTTGATGAGGTGACTTCCGAGCGGCAGATCAGGCACGAAAAGTCCGATTTCGTTCGGGAAAAACAATTCCGGTGGGGGTGAGAGAGGCCAAGCTCTTTTTTGCGAACCTCGCGCGCCAACCAGGGCCCGAATTTCGTTCCGAGGGAGGGGCTGCATCATGCCGTGGCTTTACCGGCGACCGCGAGCAGGCGGCGCACGGGCGTGTGCGCGAGCACCCAGCGCGCTGCCGCATCCGCCGTGGTTTCATCCCACACCACCTGTCGCTGGATCGACTTCGGACCTGGTGGCGGGTGATCCTGCGATTTGGCACGCGCGGTGCTTCGAACCGAGCGGACGCCGGCGCCTCGCGTGCCGGATGAGAAAGGAGTGCTCATGCGTCGCGTTTCTCCGCTCGGTGCCCTGCTTGCCGGCACTGCCGCCGGCGCGTTCGGGGCTTGGGTCATGGACCTCTTCTTCTCGGCGACGAAGAAGATCGCTCCGCAGCTGCCCGAAAACGTGTTCTCGCCCCCGGAGCTCCAGCAGGAGCGCGAGGGCCAAACCGAAACCGTCGCTCGGCGTGTCGTCGAGCACCTCGCGCAACGCGGCCCGCTGGAGGACACGGCGCGCGCGGGCGAGATCGTGCACTACGTCTATGGTGCGACGTGGGCGGGTCTTTACGGCCTGGTTGCGGCCACCTCGCGCCCGGCGCGCAGCCTTCCGGGTGGGCTCGCCTTCGGTACGATCGTGTGGGCGATCAGTGAGGGGCTCGTGCTGCCGCTGTTCCGGCTCGCGCCCTGGCCCCGCGCGTCCTTGTTGCGCAATCACGCATACTCGCTCGCTTCGCACCTGGTTTACGGTGCTGCCACGGCTGGGGCGACGCACACCCTGTTGCGTCTCGGCAGCCGCCCGGCGCTCGCGGCGCTCGGGGCGCTTTGGCTCACCCGCAAGGTGCCGAGTGGCGTTCGCCCCGTCGCGCGCACGCTCACGCGGCGTGGTGTCGGGATCGCCATCCGCGCGCGCGACGTGGTGGAGGCCGTGCGCTGAAGCAAAAGCGCCGCGTGGCGAACGAGCGCCCGCGGCGTGCGGCGATTCAGGAAATCGAAAGGCCCGCGATCTCGGGCCCGCCCTCGTCTGGTTTTCGGGCGGGCCTTGGTCTTTGGGCGCGAATGGTCGGTCGAGAGGGGCCCCGCGGGGCGGGGCCCTGCTCGCGGACGGCGTTCGACTCAGTCGAGCAGGCCGCTTTGGTCGCGGCTGCCGTTGCCGTTCGTTCGCGCCGGGGCGGGGACGTCGGTGCC
>QGUH01000165.1 GCA_003242355.1 Pseudomonadota bacterium | reverse complement strand
TAACCCCGCCTTGCGGGAGGAAGAGGGCGTTCGCCCTCTGCGTCGCGCGCTCGCCGACGGGACCATCGACGCGATCGCGACGGATCACGCGCCCCACTCGCCGCTCGAGAAGGACTGCGAGCTCTCCCAGGCCTCTCCCGGCATCATGGGTCTCGAGCTGTGCTTCGGGCTCTTGCTCGGGCTCGTGGGGCAAGACGGCCTCACCCTGCCGCGCCTGCTCGAGGCGTTGTCGCAGCGCCCCGCGCGGATCGCGGGCCTCGAGCCGCCGCGCCTGGTCGAAGGCGCGGTCGCGGAGCTCGTGCTGCTCGACCCGGAGTGGCGCTGGACGCCGCGTCACACGCGGCTCGAAACCAAGAGCAAAAATAGTCCGTTCATGGATCGGGAGCTGAAGGGAAGAGTAGCGATGACCTTGGCGGCAGGACGGATCGTGTACGAAGCCGTGGAAGGAGTCCCGTGAGCAGCGTGCCGGAGCGTCGCGGATACCTGGCCCTTTCGGACGGAACCGTGTTCCCCGGACGCCTCTTCGGCGCCGATGGGACCGCCGTCGGCGAGGTCGTGTTCACGACGGGCATGACGGGCTACCAGGAGGTGCTCACCGATCCGTCCTACTGCGGGCAGATCGTCACCATGACGGCCCCGCACATCGGCAACACCGGTGTGAACGACGAGGACCCGGAGAGCGCGACCGGACGTCCGCAGGTTGCCGGCTTCGTCGTGCGGGACGCGAGCCCCGTCGTCTCGAACTTCCGCGCCAAGGCCGATCTCGACACCTACCTCGTCAACAACGGTGTCGTGGCCATCACCGAGATCGACACGCGCAAGCTCACGCGCCACCTGCGTGACCGTGGCGCCCAGAACGGCGCCATCGGCAGCGAGCCGCCGGACGTGCTGGTCGAGCGCGCTCGCAGCGCCCCGAGCATGGAAGGCCTCGACCTCGTCGCCCGCGTGACGCCCCCCGCGCCCTTCGAGTTCACCGAGTCGCGCACGGCGTTCGCCGCGGTGCCGTTCGTCAAGACCAGCCTGCCGCCCCCGCCGCGGGAACGCCTGCACGTGGTGGCGTACGACTTCGGAGCCAAGCGCAACATTCTGCGCTGCCTCGTCGACCTCAACTGCCGCGTCACGGTCGTGCCGGCGTCGACGCCTGCCGAAGCAGCCCTCGCGCTCTCACCGGATGGCATTTTCCTCTCGAGCGGCCCCGGGGATCCGGCGGCGGTGACGTACGCGGTGAAGACGATCCGCGACCTCGTCGGCAAAAAGCCGTTGTTCGGCATTTGCCTCGGCCACCAGCTCCTCGCCCTCGCTCTCGGCGGCCGCACGTACAAGCTCAAGTTCGGCCATCGCGGGCTCAATCAGCCCGTCAAGGACCTGAAGACGGGGCGCGTCGAGATCACGACGCAAAATCACGGCTTCGTCGTCGACGTCGAATCGCTGCGCGGTATCGCGAGCACCACGCACCTGCACCTGAACGACGGCACGAGCGAAGGGCTCGAAGCGCCGGAGCTTCGCGCGTTCAGCGTCCAGTACCATCCCGAGGCCGCGGCCGGGCCGCACGATGCCCTCTACCTCTTCGAGCGTTTCCGAGACCTGATGACGGGCACCGCTTCATGACCGGACGGAAGGGCGCGAGCGATGACCGCACCATCCACTTCGTGAGCCTCGGTTGTCCCAAGAACCGGGTCGACACGGAGGTGATGCTCGGGCTCGCCGTCCGCGCCGGCTATCGCCACGTCGACGATCCGGAACGCGCGCAGGTCATCGTGGTGAACACCTGCGGCTTCATCGACGCGGCCAAGCAGGAGTCCATCGACACCATCTTGGAGCTTGCCGCGTACAAGGAGCGCGGCAACTGCGAGAAGCTGGTCGTCGCGGGCTGCCTGAGCCAGCGCTACCCCGACGAGATCGCGACGGAGATGCCCGAGGTCGATCACGTGCTCGGCTCGAGCGACATGTTGAAGCTCGAGCGCGTGCTCGCGGGCGGCGCGGAGCGCATCCTCGTCGGAAACCCGGCGGATTGGGTGATGGGCGCCAAGGATCCGCGGCGCCTCTCGACGCGTGGACGAAGCGCGTACGTGAAGATCGCCGAGGGCTGCAACCGGCGCTGCGCGTTCTGCGTCATCCCGCAAATCCGCGGGCTCCAGCGCTCACGCTCGATCGACGACATCGTGCGCGAGGTGGAAGAGCTCGCCGCGGCCGGCGTGCTCGAAATCAATCTCGTCTCTCAGGACACGATCGCCTACGGCCGCGATCGCGACGACGACGCGCGCCTGCCCGAGCTCGTCCGCCGCGTCGCCGACGTGCCGGGCGTGCACTGGGTGCGGCTCTTCTACCTGTATCCGGAACGGCTCGACGACGCCTTGATCGAGCTGCTCGACGGCCATCCCCGCGTCGTCCCGTACGTCGATATGCCGTTGCAGCACGCGGCCGATGCCATGTTGCGCCGCATGCGCCGCGGCCACGGCGGCAAGCGCCTGTACGATCTCGTCGAGCGGCTCAAGAAGCGCGTGCACGGGCTCGTGATGCGCTCTGCCTTCATCGTCGGGCACCCGGGCGAGACCGAGCAAGAGTTCGAGGAGTTGCTCGCCTTCGTCCGCTTCGCGGAGCTCGACCACGTGGGCGTGTTTCGTTATTCGGACGAGCCCACGGCCGCCGCGCACGCTCTCCCCGACAAGGTCCCGGCGCGCACGGCGGCGGCGCGCGCCCGCAAGCTGATGGCCGTGCAACGCCCCATCAGCCGCAAGAAGAACCGGGCCCGCATCGGCACCGAGCTCGAAGTGCTCGTCGAAGGTCCGAGCCCGGACGAGGAGCTCGTCTTCGTCGGGCGCCATGCCGGCCAGGCGCCGGAAGTCGACGGGCAGGTGTACCTGTCCGGCGGAGAAGTGCTCCCCGGCCAGCTCCGCAAGGTACGCGTCACCCAGGCCGCCGATTACGACCTTTTGGGCGAGCTCGAAGACGACGCGCCGAGCCCCGCGGTGCCGCCGCCCGCGCCCGAAACGACGCGCACGGGTCGCAAGTCGCTGCGCGTGTTGCCGGTCGTGCGCTGAAAGGCCCGCGCGCCCCGCCGGGCTGGGCGTGTGATCGGCCCCCGCTCGGTGCCGCCGCCCGCGCCCGAAACGACGCGCACGGGTCGCAAGTCGCTGCGCGTGTTGCCGGTCGTGCGCTGAAAGGCCCGCGCGCCCCGCCGGGCTGGGCGTGTGATCGGCCCCCGCTCGAGGTCGGGCTCGAGTCGTCCGTCGAACGGCGCGAGCGGACCGCACGTCCGCGGCGCTTCTCGTGAGCGCGGCTACTGCGGCTCGGGAATCTCGAACTCGCGCGAGTCGCTCTGTTCGCCGGCCACCGTGTACCACATGACGATCGGATCGCCGACCCGAGCGACGATCGTGATCTCGTAACGACCATCGGCGCCGGTCGCGCGAAATGCTCCGACTTGGGTCGCGCGGTTGAGCGCGTACACCCACGCATGGGGTTGAACGGTGCCCGACAGATGCGTCACCCCCTGCTCGTCGGGCCCTTCGATCTGCGGCACCTCGGGAGGCGGCAGCGGCAAGGTCGGCGCGAGGCAACCAGCGACCACGAGCGCGACGGCGAACAGCGCGCGCCGACGCAACGGCGGAACGCCCCCTGCCTCAGGAAAGCCTCGCCGCCGCACCATGACCGTTTTCGTGACCTCCGCGGGATGAACGCGCGACCGAGCCGATCGCGCAAGGGAACGCCGTTCCGTCGGGCTCGCTAGCACCTCGCGTACCAGTCGCCGGGGACGGCGCCTCGCGCGGACTTGGATGCGGCCCCACGA
This sequence comes from Pseudomonadota bacterium, assembly GCA_003242355.1. Classification (GTDB taxonomy): domain Bacteria; phylum Myxococcota_A; class Polyangia; order Polyangiales; family Polyangiaceae; genus PMG-095. Next base: position 3,365 of record QGUH01000165.1, on the reverse strand, counting down.
CGGGTCCATACTAGCGGGCGCTCGCGGTGCGCCAACCAAGTTTTCGGCATCGCCAACTTAGTTGGCACTCGTTCCTCCCGACCCGCGCCGACCTCCGGCGGGTGCGCCCGGTGCTGCGGCCGCTCCCCGTGGTGGTCGCGGCCACCTGCGTGCTGCACGGCTTCGGGCGGGAGCCGACTGGGCGTTTCCCGGAGGATCCGGCGGAAGCGGTCGTGACCGGCCTTCGCGCCCGGGGGCTCTCGGCGCGCCGCGAGGACGTGCATTTCGTGCAAGGGGCCCGGAGGGCCTGGCTCCGCGCGCCGCTCGTTCGCGATCAGGCGCTCGTGCGCGCGGCCCGGCCGCACGAGCCCCACGACGTGTACCTCGTCGACCTCGTGCGATCGCCGGAGGGGGCGCCGCTCGCGCTCGACGCCGTGTACAACCTCACCGACACGGCGTCGGCCGACGAGCGAAGCCTCGTGGTTGCCGGGCCGCATGCGGCGTGGGCCACGGCCAACCGAGACATCTACTCGACCGTGCAGCTCGTCGACGTTCGCGGCGAAACGCGCGCGAACGACGCGCTCACCCCCGTCATGCGCGCCCAGCACGCGCTCACGCGGCTCCAAGAGACCGGACGCTTCGCGGGCATCGGACGCCGCAGCTTTCGGCTCGAGCCGCGCGCGTTCCGACTCACGCTCTCGCTCACGCACGACGAGCTCGTCGTCGTGGCGGATGGTCGTCGAATCCGGATCCCCGTCGCGGGGCCCCCCGTGGAGGGCGCGCCTTTCGTTCGCGATCAAACGCCCCCGCTGGCGCGCCCCGGAAACCTCGTCACGTGGGCCGTGGATCGCGTGCGTGCGCTGCCCTGGTTCGGCGATGCGACCATGCAGCTCCTCAAAGCAGTCGCCTTCGAGGGCGTCGACCAAATCGAGCAGATGGTGAGCACCGTCACCCGCGACGACGGCGCGAGCGCCGTTGCGGAGGATCTCGGTCGCCTCTACGCGACCGGCGTCGATGCGGGCACCGATCCCCAAACGGGCTTTCCGCCCGCGCCGCTCGAGCCTTTCCTGCGCCCACCCCTGAAGGGCGAGGGAAAGTGGGCCACGCTCGAAGACGATCCCTTCGTCGGAAAGAATCCAGGCTCCCCCTCGCCCTTCGCGTTCACCTTCCTGCGCCCGGATGGCGAGCGCCCCCGTTCGCAGGTGTACATCGTGCTCTGGGACCCCCGCCAAGTCGAGCTCGACGCGATCGCCGGAACGCGGGAGCCGAAGAGCCAGACGGGCGAAACGGGCAGCGGCCTCGTTCCGCGCGAGCCGCGCGTGCTCTCGCGTTTCGTGGCGGCGTTCAACGGCGGCTTCCAGACGCTCCACGGCGACTTCGGCATGATGGCGAATCACGTGGAGTACGTCTCACCCCGGGCTTATGCGGCGACCGTCGCGAAGCTGGCGGACGGCTCGACCGCATTCGGCACCTGGCCAGAAGACACGTCGGTGCCGAAAGACGTGGTTTCGTTTCGACAAAACATGACTCCGCTCATCGCAGGCGGCGTATTCAATCCCTATCGCCGAACCTGGTGGGGCGGTGTTCCGCCGGGGTGGACGCAGGAGAGTCGCACGGTTCGCAGCGCGTTGTGCAAAACGAGCGACGGATTCGTGGCCTACGTCTACGGAGGCAGCGTCGATCACGAAGTGCTCGGCCGCGCGATGCTCCGCGCGCGCTGCGACTACGGCATTCACCTCGACATGAATTACGGCCACACCGGCTTCGAATTCTATCGAATCGGACGGCGCGGGACCCTGCCGGAGCTCGCACGTCCACTCGATCCGATGTGGGAAGCGCGCGGGCCCCTGCCCGATGCGCCCGAGTGGGAATTCATGGGTCGTCGCATGATCAAGCACCTCGCGCTCATGAACTTTCCCCGGTACGTGAGCCCCGAATCGAGAGACTTCTTCTATCTGACGCTCCGCCCCCTCTTGCCGGGCAATCCCGTTCCCACCGTGATCCGACCCGCGGAAGCGGGTGAGGGCGTCTTCCGTATTCACGGCCTGCCGCAGCACGGGTGGCCTCCCGCGGTCGCCACGACCAACCTGCGACCGGATGCGAGCCGACCGACGACGCGTGTCGGGTTGATCAAGCTCGATCCCAAGTTCGTCGGCGTGGACGCAACGGGCTCGCTCGACGGTCGCACCGTGGTCGAGCTCCGCTCGACACTCCGCGAAGGGCCGAGTGCGCTCTGGCACTCGGAGAGCGCTGGGTTCACCATCGGCGCTTCCGCGCCCGATGCCGGCGCTCGGCGCATCACCGCGGGGTTCCCGGAAACGAGCCCCGAGGCAGCCCGCGCCCAAGCCGCCGTCGGCATCGATGAGGACGGCATGATGATTTACGCGCGGATCACCGAGGGTCCGGATCCCGAGCGCGATCGCGATCTGTTGCAGCGATTGCTCGAGCGGCTGGGGTGCACGGCGCGACTCTTCCTGCCGCGCCCGCTCGGTGCCTCGCTCGGTGAGCACGACGACGCTGCGTCGGAGTCCCCGTCCACACGGGTCGTCTTGAAGCGTAGGAGCGGTCCGGGCATTCGGACCCTTTTCCCTACAACACCCATCGTCAGCCCCAAGACGTGGCAACCACTCCAACGCAAACGCACCCAGGCGGAATGATCGTACGAGAAAAATGGACCCGTTCTGACATTGCCCACCTGACCTGCGCGCCTCAATCGTAGACGATTTCCGATGCGTGACTCTCGCCAAGCCGAACCAGGCACGCTATGGTAGCGACATCGAAATCCGCTGAAATCGTCCGGGCCTCGTTTGTCGTTGACGGCCTTTCATCGCCGTTCGGCAAGCACCCGCCGTCCCTGAGCGGCAGGCGTGGCTTTCGGTCCGAGGAAGAGACCACCCGTCCAAGCAATCAAGAGAGCATGCTTCGATGAGCGACAAGGCCAGTTCGGACCTGGACATCTTCGACGGGCTCGCCGCCAAGAAGTCGCGCTCCGGCGCGCCTGCCAGCATTCCGCCGCCGCCAGGCTCCCGGGTGCCGGGTCCGCCCCCGCTCGCCCCCACGTCGGCCGCACGACAAAAAACGTTGCTCGGCATGCCGACCCCGAACATGCCGGCGCCTCCGGCGCGCATCACGAGCAGCGTTCCACCGCCTCCGCCGCCGCTGCGCCCGACGCCGCCCCCGCCTTCTGCCGCCATCTCGTCGTTTCCGGCGCCTCCTCCGCCTCCGCCGCTGTCGAGCACCGGGGTCCGCGGCTCTCCCCCGCCGCCGCCCCCGCCCCTGCGTCCGGACGAACAGACGCCGCCAATCCACGTCGACGCCACCGGGCCCTTGCCTCGGGGCAGCGTCGACTCGCTTGGGACCACGCAAACCGAGCCACCCCCAATTTC
>QGUH01001145.1 GCA_003242355.1 Pseudomonadota bacterium | reverse complement strand
TTCTTTGGGGCAGGGGGGGTCCCCCGGGCGGGTCGTTCCTTGCCCAGGCGGGGGGCGCCGTCCGCCCGCTGCTCTTCCACGGCGGGGTTCCACCACGGGTCGAGCAAGAACACGTGGTCGGCGGCGGTGAGGTTCAGGCCGGTGCCGCCCGCCTTCAGCGAGATGAGGAGCACGGGCGGGCCGGCGGGATTCTGGAACTCGGCGACCACACCGGCGCGATCCCGCGTCGAGCCGTCGAGACGCGTGAACGAGATCCCGGCCTCCCGGAGGTGCGGCTCCACGCGATCGAGCAGCGACGTCCATTGCGAGAACACGAGCGCCTTGTGCCCATCGGCAACGGCGTCTTCGAGCGCGCCCAAGAGGCGCTCGACCTTGGAGGATCCCTCGCGCGACTGACCGGGCACGAGCCCCACGTGGCAGGCGGCCTGGCGCAGGCGGAGCAGCGCTTCGAGCGCGGCGAGCACGCTGCCGCCGGCGGCCAGCCGCTCCACGATCTCCTGCTTCGTCGCCGCGCGCACCGCGTCGTACACGGCGCGCTCCGCCTCGTCGAGCTCCACGTAGAGCAGCGCGTCCGTGCGCGGCGGTAGCTCGGGCAATACGTCGCGTTTGTGCCGCCGCAACACGAAGGGGCGAATCCGCGCGCGCAAGCGCTCGGCCACGGCACCGTCGCCGCGCGTGAGCGGCTCGGCGAAGCGCGTCTGGAAATCGCTGCGACCACCGAGCAAGCCCGGATTCGCGAAGTGCATCACGCTCCACAGCTCGTCGAGCCGGTTCTCGACGGGCGTACCGCTCAACGCGAGCCGGAAGTCGGCGGAGAGCGCGAACGCCGCGCGCGCCGTCTGGCTCTCTGGATTCTTGATGGCCTGTGCCTCGTCGAGCACGACGACGTCCCACCTGCGTTCGGCGAGGCGTTCGACGTCGAGCCGGAGCACCGCATACGTGGTGAGCGTCACGTCGGCGCGCTCGTCGAGCTCGCGTCGGGCGCCGTGATAAATCGCGACCGAAAGATCGGGGCGGAAGCGCTGGATCTCGGCCGCCCAGTTGTACACGACGCTCTTCGGGCAGATGACGAGCGAGCGTCCGCGCAGCACGCAGAGCGCCTGCAAGGTCTTGCCGAGACCCATGTCGTCGGCGAGGACGCCGCCGAGCCCCGCGTCGCGCAGAAAGCTCAACCAGTCGACGCCGCGCCGCTGATACGAGCGCAGCTCCGCGCGCAGCCCGGGCGGCAAGGGCGCGCTCGGAATCGCATCGAACCCTTCGACCAGCGGCGCGAGCTTGTCGAGCGTTCCGGGTCGCGGCAAGTCGAGCTCTGCCGCGAGCGCCCCGAGGTCGAGCATCGCCGCGGGCTGCACGCTGCCGTCGGGCCTTCGCGCCGCGAGCAGATCGGCGAGGCGGTCTCCATACCGCGCGAGAAAATCCTTCGGGATCGCGCCGAAGCCGCCGTCGAGCAGCGGCGTGAGCTCGAGCCCGTCGCGATACGCGTGCAGCACCGCTGCGGCGTCCGCCCGACGCGGCGTTCCTCCCGCTTCCTCCGTCTCGAAAACGACGTCGAAGCGGTCGCCGTCGATCACGATGCGCGCGACGAGCTCCGGCGCTTCGATCGCGCGCTCGAGCGCACCGCCCAGCCGACGCTGGAACTCCCGAATCCGCCCGAGCAAGCGCGCGGCTTCGGGGCCATCGAGATCCACGCGGCGACCGGGAACCAAGTGCAGCTCGTCCCGTAGCCGGTTCACGAGCTCACGCTCCTCGTCGAGCTTGCGGTGGGGGGCGGACTTGCCGAGCAAAACGGCGCGATCCCCGTCGATGCGCAGCACCGGGGGATCGCCGTACACGAGCGTCGCCGGCACCGAGAGCGCATGCCCCTGGTAGCCGAGATCGAACGCGAGGCGCGCCCGCCCGGTCCGGTCGCCCCGCGCCAACCGCTTCGTCCCATTCTCCCCGCCACCCCTTTCCTTTT
>QGUH01001144.1 GCA_003242355.1 Pseudomonadota bacterium | reverse complement strand
CAGTCGATCCAGGTGACGGCGTCCAGCGGGCTGACGCAGGAAGAGATCAAGAGCATGATGGCCAATGCTCGCGATTACCTCGTCGAACGGCGTACCGACGAGGAGTTCGAGGGCGTCAAGCAGCAGGCCGAGACGCTCATCGCCGAGATCGAGCGGCTGTTCCCGGAGATCGAGCGCGTCGTCGGCACCGCCGACTTCGGGCGCGACGCCATCAACAAGGCGCGCGGCGCCGTGCAACGCGCACAAGATGCGATGGGAGCCCGAGACATCGCGGCCCTCCGTCGCGAAGTGGAGCACCTGCAGCGGACGCAGCGGATGTTCAAAGGGGTCGTGACCAGAGGCTGAGTCGATGAGCAAAGACGAGCGCCGCTCCGACCCGACGACGGCTCCGCGGCCGTCCGAAGGCGCCCCTCTCGAGCCCCTCGAGGTGGGCTGGGACGACGACACCCTGCCGGGTTTCGTCGGGGGCGAGTCCATTTTCGACCGGGTCACCCAGATCCCGGACGTGCCGGCGGAGATCCACGCCAAGCGCGTGATGGCCGCCGCGGGCGAGGACGACGTCATCTCCGGCCTGTTCGAGCGTCCGGCGCCACCCGAGGAGGCCTCTTCCGACGCGGAGGGAGCCCGCATCCCCTCGTTCCACGACATTGCCGCCGGGGCCCCGCCGCCCGTGATGAGCCTGCCCCCGCTCGAGCTCGAGCTCGAGCCGGCTTCTCCGTCCGCCGCGGGCGGGAGCGCCCCCGTGGCACGGGCCTCGACGGAGCCGCGCGGGGAGGTCGAGCGCAAGCTCGGCGAAATCCGCGACCGCTACGCGATGGGCGACTACTCCGGCGCGCTCGCGATCGCGGAAGCCGTGCTCGAAACCACGCCCGACGAGCCCGAAGTCGCGCGCTACGCCGCGCGCTGCCGCAACGTGCTCACGGACATGTACGCGGCGCGCATCGGCCGGCTCGATCGCGTCGCACGCGTCGTCGTGCCCGAAAACGAGATCCGCTGGCTGTCTCTCGACCACCGCGCCGGGTTCTTGCTTTCGCTGGTGGACGGGCGCTCGACGCTCGACGAGGTGCTCGACATCAGCGGGATGGCGCGGCTCGACGCGCTCAAAATCCTCTACTCGCTCGTCGAGGAGCGCGTGATCGCGCTCGAGCCCCGCGGCTGACGCCGCGCACGCATCGGCCGTGTGCCCCGAAGCGGCGACGTCTCGAGGGGTCGGGCGCCGCCGCCTGCGCCCGCTGCTCGAGGCCGTGCTCGGCGGCGCGGCCCTGCTCGTCGCCGTGCTCGCGCCCTTGCCCAGCCAGGACGCGCCGGTTCCGGAACCGGTTCCAGGAGGCCTCGAGCCCCCCACGCCGGAGCGCCCCGCCTGGCTCACCGCATCGTACACGCTCGAGGCGCGGCTCGATGCCGAGCTCCACCGCGTCACCGGGCACGGACGGATCGAGCTCGTCAACACCGCGCAGGTGCCGATCGCGTCCCTGTTCGTGCACTTGTACCTGAACGCGTTCGAGAACGATCGCACTCTGTTCTTGCGCTCCCCGCTGCGCACGAGCAGGAGCCAACGCGCGGTCGTCCGCTACGGTTCCATCGACGTCACGCGCTTCACCTCGCCGCGCTTTCCCGGCCGCGACCTCTGGGCGAGCGCGGCGCGCCACAGCCCCGGCGATCCGGAGGATCGAACGGACATCGAGGTGCCATTGCCCGAGCCGATTGCGCCGGGCGAGCGCCTCGAGCTCGACGTCGCATTCGTCGCGGACCTGCCGAGCTTCGTGGAGCGCACGGGCTTCCACGAGCGCTTTCATTTCGTCGCGCAGTGGTTTCCGAAGCTCGCTCGCCTCGAGCCCGACGGCACCTGGGCTCACTTCGCCTTCCATCCCTACGCCGAGTTCTACGCGGACTTCGGGCGCTACGACGTGACCATCGACGTGCCGAAGACGTTCGTGGTCGGCGCGACCGGCGCACG
>QGUH01001143.1 GCA_003242355.1 Pseudomonadota bacterium | reverse complement strand
GCTGCCGCGTGCCCATCCTCGTGTTTCCGCCGTCATGGGCTCATCGAAGATCGGTGTCGCTCTCGCACTCGTGGTCGGGGCGTGCAGCGCGGGCTCGCCTCCGGAGGGCGGCTCCCCGAATGGCGGTGCGCCAGCGCTCGGCGGCAGCGGCGGAACGGCCGTCACGGGCGGCACCGGCGGCACGATCCCGACGGCGGGTGGTTCCGGCGGTGCGGCTACCGGTATGGGAGGCGCGGTCGGCATCGGCGGAAGCGGCGGCACTCCGACGACCACGGGCGGCATGGCTGGCAATCCCGCGGGAGGCTCGTCCGGCGCGAGTGGATCCGAGAGCGGCGGCGTGAGCGGCACCCCCAATGGCGGCGCGAGTGGCTCGGCGAATGCGGGGGCGAGCGGCGCGCCGGAAGGCGGCAGTGGCGGCGCCTCGGGCGGAGCTGCCGGAGCGGGGGGCTCCAACGGCGGTGGTGGCAGCGATGGCAACGGCGGCAGTGGCGGCCAAAGCAGTGAAGGCTGCACGCGCGAGCTCTTGAAGGCCACCCTGAAGGCCTACTTCGAGGCGCTCGCCGCGCGTGATCCGTCCACGTTGCCGCTCGCGGACACCGTGAAGTTCACGGAGAACGGGGAGGAGCTCGAGCTCGGGAAAGCCGGCCTTTGGAAGGGCGCGGGCGAGGTGAAGCACACGCAGAGCGCGTTCGACACCGAGGCGTGCTCGGTCGCCACGCAGGCCATCGTGCCCGAGGGCGCGATGGACATTCCGCTCGCGGTGCGGATCAAGCTCGAGAACCAGGAGATCACGGAAATCGAGACCATCGCCGTGCGCCCTGGTGATTACGCGCTCGAATCGAGCAATCCTCAGGCGATCATCGACATTGCGGACGACATCGGGTGGGAAGAGCCCGTTCCCGAGGCAGAGCGCGCCTCGCGCGAGACGATCATCGCGTGGATGGACAAGTACTTCCGGTTGTTCCCCCAAGGCCTCTGCAACCTCGCCAGCACGTGCCGGCGGCTCGAGAACGGCGGCGGCAACTACCCGTGCAGTCTCGGCGGCTCGTGCGCGAATCGGCAGCCGGGACCCAATGATGCCAACATGGTTCCGCGCGTGATTCTCGCGGACGAGGAGACGGGCATCGGCGTCGGCTTCACCATGTTCCTCGGGCAGTACACGGACATGCACATGTTCAAGATGTCCGGGGGCGAGGTGCGCGCCGTGCACGCCGTCTTGGGCTCCGCAGGGAGCTCGGGCTGGGATTGAGCGCTCGCGAGAGCGCCGTCCCGCTGCGCGCGCCGAACGCGAATTGCGGCTTCCGAATCCGCTCGTCTCCGGCTCGAAGTTTCGGAGCGTGAGCGGGAGGCGAACGAGCAGCCCATTTCCTGCATGCAGATGATCGGGTGCCTTCGAGCCTGCACCTGCACCTCCCAAGGTTGCACCGGTGGTCCTGACGTTGGCACCATCTCGTTCGACGGTGCCCTCGAGGACGACGGCGACACGCTGGTTGGGACGTTCGACCCGCCGGTGCTGAGCGCTGATGGTCCCATCCGGCTCAAGCGGCAATAACGCGACAAGGGTCGGCGCTCCCTTGCGACTCCTTCTTGCTACGGCGCGGTCGGCGGCGGCCCGAACCAGGTGGTGAGGGCATCTCGAAGGCCGTCGGCCGTGCCGTGTCCGACCCAGGCGACGTAGCCGTCGGGGCGAATCAAAACGGCAGTGGGGGCAGGGACGGCGCCGAGCACGGGGAGCTCCCACGCGCTCGCGGCGTGCGCCTCGATCCGTCGAACGCGCGCTGCCCATGGACCGACGTCGAGTCCAGGAGCGCCGAGGTCGAGGAGGAGCGGGCGGGCATCGTGCAGGAACGTGAACACGCGCCGTGGTCCTTCGACGGTGATCACGTCGAGGTCGGGCACGCGACGGGCCTTTTAACAAACCTGACGCTGCCGACAAAAGGATGAGAGGAAGATTCGG
>QGUH01001142.1 GCA_003242355.1 Pseudomonadota bacterium | reverse complement strand
GCCTGTTCAAGTTTTTTAAAGGAACCCATTGCCCACCTCCCTTTTGGGGACGCGCCGCCCCCGCTCTACAGACCGGGCCCCGGCGTTGTCCCCCGCATCCGCCTGAACGCGGTCGGCCAGGGGTTTTCTTCGCCCTGACGATCGCCCCGGCTGCCGCCAGCCGCCTCGTCGGCGATGCGATGGGCGACCGGCTGGTGTGAGCCGATTGGGGCCGACGCCTTCTCGAAATCGGCTCCCGGCCGCCAAGGGCGCTGGGAGGAGCGCTCGTTTCGGCAGCGAGCGGCCGAACCCAGAACCTCTACTGCGTCGAGCGCGTCAGCCAGCTCGGCCGAAGATCGATCAACTCGCGTCCGTGAGCCAGGGCAGCGCCCGGAACACGGATTCGAGCACGCGCTGATGGACCACGTCGACGCTCCCCACGCCAGAGACGTGCTCGATCCGATCACCCGGCACGAGCTCCTCGGCGCGGGCATACGCTTCCGCGAGGCGCCGCTGGAGCCGATCGGCGTCGAACAGCTCCTCGGGGCCGCCGCGCGCGATGCGTCGGGCACGGGCCTCCTCGAAGGGCACGTCGATCACGAGCGTGAGATCGGGGCGCACGGCTTCTCGATTGAGCTCCCGAATCCACGGCAAAACGTCGCGCTCGGCACTCGCCGTGACCGACTGGTACGCGAGGCTCGAGAGGTCGTACCGATCGCTCACCACGACCGCTCCTGCCGCGAGCGCGGGAAGCACTTCCGTATCGAGGTGATCGAGCCGATCCGCTGCGAACAGCAGGGCGAGCGTGGACCAGCGGAACGCTCGAGGCGCGCCGCTCGGATCGAGCAGCCGCTTCTCGAGCACGGAACGGATCAGCGCGCCCACGGGGCCCGCCGTCGGCTCGCACGTGTGCCGGGCGTCGCGCCCCCGCGCGCAGAGCGCCTCGACGAGTCTTTTGCTCTGCGTGGTGCTGCCGCACCCGTCGATGCCCTCGAGCACGATGAAGGCGCCGCGACGAGGCGGGCGCGTCGCTTTCTCGGTCACGGAGCGCCCTCCGCGACGGGCGGCGGATCCTCCCCGAGCACCACGTTGTCGATGAGCCGCGTGGTCCCGACGAAGGCCGCGACGGCGAGCACGGCGCGATCCGCAACGCGCGCGTCGTCGGCGATTCGTTCGAGCGTGTCCGCTCCGGCAAGCTCGACGTAATCCACGCGCAGCCCTGCCTCGACGAGCGCTTGCTCGACCGGCCCCCGCAACGCACCGGCGCTCCGTTCCCCTCGCTCGAAGGCGCGCACCGCGGCAGAGAGCGCGCGGGGCAACGCGCGGGCGCGCCCCCGCTCGTCCGCAGACAGATACGTGTTGCGCGACGACAGCGCGAGGCCATCGGTGTCCCGCACCGTCAGCCTGCCCACGACCTCGACGGGCAACAAGAGGTCGCGTGCGAGCCGTTCCACCACCTTGAGCTGCTGGTAGTCCTTGCGTCCGAAGAACGCGACGCAGGGGCCAGCCACGGCGAACAACTTCGTCACGATGGTCGCCACGCCCTCGAAGTGCCCGGGGCGCTTCGGGCCGCAGAGGCCCTCGGTGAGACCACTCACGTGCACGCGCGTCCGCTCGCCTTCGGGATACATCTCACGTTCCGAGGGCGCGAACACGAGCTCGACGCCGTGCGCGCGGCAAAGCTCGACGTCGCGCTCGAGCGTGCGCGGGTACCGCGAGAAATCCTCGTTTGGCCCGAACTGGGTCGGATTGACGAAAATGGTGACCGCGACCGTGGTCCCCCGTTCCAGCGCGGCGTCGACGAGCGCGAGGTGGCCCGCGTGCAAGGCCCCCATGGTGGGCACAAGCCCGAGCGTCGCGCCCCCTGCACGCACGGCATCGCAGGCGCGACGAAACTCGGCGGCCGTGCTGTGAACGACGAGCGTCACGACGGATCCTCGTCGGCTGGCCCGTACGCCGGCCCCGCGCTTCGTGGAGG
>QGUH01001141.1 GCA_003242355.1 Pseudomonadota bacterium | reverse complement strand
CACCCCCTTTAAGATTCACTCCGCCAACGCCCGGCCTTCCCGCTTCGTCCTCCCCTCCCCCCCCCCCCCCCCCCCCCCGGGCCTATGGGAGCCGCGCGGCCTCCGCTCGCCTCCGAAGGCGATTTCGGTGAAGTGGCATGAGCGCGCGCGCGACTCGCCTCCGCAGCCGCGTCGTCGGCATTCAGATGGGCTTCTCCGTGGCTGCCGCCCTCGTCGTGGGCGTGCTCGCCCCGCACTTGCTCCTCTTGAGCGGCTCCATCGCGGTGCAGGGCGCGGCAACGCTCGCCGTGGGCGTGGCGCTCGGCGGTGCCGCGGGCGGCGTGTACACGGCCGTTCGCCTGGTGCGCTACCGCTATCTCCTGCGAGCGCTCGCGGTGGGCTCCTCCGGCATCGAGCCGCACGAGCTCTACGCGCTCTCCGACGAACCGAAGCGCGCCCTGGCCGCCTGGCTCGCGCCGACCAGCGCGGGCGCGGCGCTGGCGACGACGGTGCTCCGACCGTCGATCGTCGACCTGACGACGGGCATCACGCTGTGCCTGCTCGGCCTCGTGATCACCGCGGTGGCGTCTCTGCCGCTCTTCGTGCTGCTCCGAGCCGCGCTGCTCGATGCGCTCGAGCTCGCGCCGCACGAGCTGATGCGCGAGGTGGTGGAGGAAGCCGAAGAAGCGGGGCGCATCGAACAGCGGCTGTCGCGGCGCATGGTCGCAGCGGTGACCATGCCCATGGTCTTTCTCGCCATCGGGGCCTCGCTCATCGTCAACGCGCACGTGCGCCGCGCCGACGAACGCGATCGGGAAGAGACGGCGCGCGTGTTCGCCCGAGCGGCCCTGGAGGCCGGGCCGGGCGTCGTGCGCCTCGCCGGCATCGACGCGGCGCTCGAACGCGGCCGTGCGCGCGGCTTCGCCGCGCGGCTCTCGGACGAGCCCGCCGAGTACGTCGTCACGCGCGGCGACGACGGCGTGGTGAACCTGCACGCGCCGCTCGAGTCGGGCAGCGCCGAGGTGCGCTTCCACGGCTCCACCGTCAGCTTTCTGAGCTGGCAGTTCCTCGTGGTCGCGCTGATCGCGACCGGGCTCGCCGGGTTTCTCGGCACTGCGCTCGGCGCGACGCTCGCCCGTGACTTGCAAGGCGCGACCCGCAACGTGCGCGAGCTCGGCACCGATGCGGTGCTGAGCGGCTCGACGCGCATTCTGCGCTCGGCGCGCTTCCGCGTGGTGGCCGAGCTCGGCCGTGCCATCGACCGGCTCGCTCAGCGCTTCCGCGTGTTCGCGACGGCGCAGGAGCGCGCGATCGAAGCTCGAAAAGCGGCGGCGCGCATGCGCGGCTTGTTCTTCGCGAGCGTGAGCCACGACCTCAAGGCGCCGCTCAACGCGATCCTCGGGTTCACCGAGCTCGCTCGCAAGATGGAGAACGTGACGCCCGGCCAGGCCGAAAGTCTCGACCTCATCGAGCGGAGAGGCCGCGAGTTGCTCGCGTTGATCGAGACCATCCTCGATGCGGCACGCGTGGAAGCCGGGCAGCTCACGCTCGTGCTCGACCCGACCGACATCGCGACGCTGCTCGGTGAGGCAGCCCAGAAAGGACGCGAGCTCGCCTCGGATCGCGACTTGCCGGTCGTCTTCGAAATCAGCGGGCCCGAACGGCAGATCCGGGTCGATCGGGTGCGCATGCCGCGCGCGCTCGCGACGTTCATCGCCCACGCGCTCCGGACCACGGAGGCGTCGGCGGTGCGCTTGCTCGCGAGCACCGAAAACCCGAACACGGTGCGCATCGACATCGAGATCGCGAACCCCCACTTTCCCGCCTCGCGCCTGGAGGCGATGCTCGACCCGAATCGCGACCCCGGCGCGCACGAGCACCGCGGGCTCGGGCCCCGCCCGCGCCCCACGCCGGCGGGGGGCGGGGGGGCCAGGGGGACGGGCGCGGGCCGGCTCTTTTTATCAAAGTATGCCGCCGCC
>QGUH01001140.1 GCA_003242355.1 Pseudomonadota bacterium | reverse complement strand
TCTTTCCCGGAGATCCAGCGAGCACGAGCACGCGACCCGCCGATCCCTTGTGCGTGCTCTGCGCGCGCCTCCGTAGCTCCCGCGCGACGTCGGTCGGCTCGAGCAAAAAAGCGCTCTCGCCAACCGGAGCGATGCTTTGCGGAACCCCGATGTCGGCGAGCACGATCCGCCCCGCGTGATCGATGCCGAGAGGCGTGAGCAAGCCGCGCTTGTGCGCGGCAAACGTGATCGTGAGATTCGCGCGAAAGGCAACTCCGAGCACGCGGCCCGTATCGGCATCGATGCCGGAGGGCACGTCGAGCGCCACACGAAACGCAGAAGTCCGATTGGCGATCTCGATTGCCGTCCGCGCGATGCCCGTGATCTCGCGATCGAGGCCCGTGCCGAACAACGCGTCGACGATGACGTCGGCCGAGGCGAGCAACGGCTCGAGCTCCTCCGTGCTCTCCTCACGCGTGCCGTGAACGCGCCCGCCGATGCCGACCCAGGCTCGGTAGTTCGCGAGCGCATCCCCCTTCAGCCGATCTTCTCCCGCGAGCGCGACGACCTCGACGGGAAAACCGCACACCGCCAGGCGACGCGCGACCACGTATCCATCCCCGCCGTTGTTGCCGGCGCCACACAGCACGACGACACGCCGAACCGGAAGGCGCCGCTCGGCGGCGAGCGTTTCCGAAATGGCATCGGCGGCGCCGCGCCCGGCGTTCTCCATCAAGACCAGCCCAGGAACGCCGCACCCCTCGATCGCGTGTCGGTCGAGCTCGCGAACCTGGGCGCGAGAAAGCACGCGTTGCATCGAAACGCAGTCTAGAGCGACGAACGGTTGGGGACGCGCCGAAATATGCGGAAACCAGCGTCGGACGGAGTGCCCGCGTGGGGAGGGGCCCCGCCGAAATCAACTGGGCGGGGGGGACGCGCGTGTCGCCCCTCCGAAAACGAGGCCAGGACGCCGCTCGATCGAACCGAATCGGCGTTCTAGAGCGACGGCCCGTTCGGAACGCGCCGAAAAATTCGACGGACGGCGACGCGCAAGGCGTCTCCGTTCGAGACGGGGGATCGAAAACTCCGCGCCCATGCTCCAAGCGAACGAACGAAACGCGCTTCGGAGCGCGGAAAAGCGCGCGGAAAGCAGCGTCGCGCGGCGTGCCCGCGTGGGCACCGCGCGCGCCGAATTCGCTTCGGCTGCGAGTGGCGACGCATGCCGAAAACGTCCATCCAACCGATCGCTTTGGAAACGGTTTCCGATGCGGTTGCGACGGCACACGTGAAAAGCTTCAACCCGAGTGGTGGTTGCGTCTCGGGACGCCGAGCAGACGTGCATTTTCGGACGTTCCTCCCCCGGAGAACCGTCGTAAGCTCCGTTGGCCCAATAGGCCCTCAGGAAAAGGACGACTCGTGATGACGGTAGCTGCGCTTTCGATCCCCGAGCCCCTCGCCGACGATCCCGATGCCGTCGCCACCGCGCTCGAGACCGCGGCGATCTTCGGCACCCAGGGTGATATGCGCGAAGCCTTGCGCTGGGTGCGCCGGGCCGCGGAGCTCGCTGGCGACGCGGGCGCCGATCACCGGGCCCTCACGCTCGCGCGCCTTGCCGCGGACTTGAGCACCAGCCTCGGCATCGGCGAAAGCGCTGCACCGGGACCGACGAGTGGTCCTCCCGCGAGCGCCATCACGAACGTCGGTGGTGATCGCTCCGAGGCCTCCCTCGCGGACGAGTCCGTGTCCGCCTCCGATCCGGAGGTCGCGGAGCCGTCCGCAGAGGCGGAGCCTGCTCCGGAAGAAGCCACGGCGAGCCCCGTCGAGTCGGAAGAGCCAGTGGACGCGGCGGCGCCAGCGCTCCCCGAGGAAGCACCGGCGGTCGCCCAGCACGCACCCGGGGCGACCGCGCCCCCCGCGGAAGAACCCGGGGGAGGGGCGGCCCGCCCCGCGTTTGCAGGCCCCCCCCCCCCCCCCCCCCCCC
>QGUH01000164.1 GCA_003242355.1 Pseudomonadota bacterium | reverse complement strand
GAGCGAGCGAGCAGCGGATCGCGTGTTTCGCGCGCGGAAGGAGGTCGAGCGGGTGCTCCATGGCGAGGACGAACGACGGGTCGTGATCGTCGGTCCGTGCTCGATTCACGATCCGGAGGCGGCGCTCGATTACGCGACGCGGCTGCTGAAGCTCCGCGAGCGGTTCGTCGAGGAGCTCGTCGTCGTGATGCGCGTCTACTTCGAGAAGCCGCGGACGACGGTCGGCTGGAAGGGGCTCATCAACGATCCGCACCTCGACGGCACGTTCGACATCCCGACGGGGTTGCGCACGGCGCGCCGCTTGCTGCGCGATCTCGCCGAGCTCGGTATGCCCGCGGCGACGGAGATGTTGGACCCCATCATCCCGCAGTACCTCGCGGATCTCGTGACCTGGACGGCGATCGGGGCACGCACGACGGAGAGCCAGACGCACCGCGAGATGGCGAGCGGCCTGTCGATGCCCGTTGGATTCAAGAACGGGACGGACGGGAGCCTCACCGTCGCCATCAACGCGATGATCGCGGCTTCGCAAGCGCACAGTTTCCTGGGCATCGACGGCGATGGGCGCGTCGGCGTGGTGCGCACCGCGGGCAACCCGCACACGCATCTGGTGTTGCGTGGCGGTCGCGGCGGCACGAACTACGGGCGTGCCGACGTCGAGGCGGCGGCGCGGGCGCTCACCAAAGCCGGGGTCCAGTCGCGCGTGCTCATCGATTGCAGCCACGACAACTCGGGGAAGAATCACGAGAACCAGCCGGCGGTGCTCGCGGACGTGGGTGATCAGATTCGTTCGGGCTCCCCGCACGTCCTCGGCGTGATGATCGAGAGCCACCTGGTCGGTGGTCGTCAAGACCAAAAGCCGCGCTCCGAGCTCGTGTATGGGCAGAGCATCACCGACGCGTGCGTCGACTTCCCGACGACGGAACGCATGCTCGAGCGCTTCGCGCGAGACGTGCGCGCCCGCGCCTCGACGCTCACGGCGCAAAGCGCCTGACGTCGCTCGGCACGGACCGTCTTCCGACGACGGTCACGCTACTGGGCGTTCGACGTTCGGTGCCTCGCGCGTGCTCGAGCGGTCGCACGCGCGAGGCGTGCGTCGCGCGCCTCGACGCTCACGGCACAAAGCGCCTGACGTCGCCCGGCACGGACCGTCTTCCGACGACGGTCACGCTACTGGACGTTCGACGTTCGGTGCCTCGCGCGTGCTCGAGCGGTCGCACGCGCGAGGCGTGCGTCGCGCGCCTCGACGCTCACGGCGCAAAGCGCCGAATCCCGCGTCTCGACGCTCCCGGCACGAAGCCCGATCGTCGCCGTCAATCCGAGCTCGGCCGGCGTTGAAGGCTGACTCCCAAATTGCACGCTGCGCCGGGGCGTCGCCGCGTGCGTGCGCGGAGGGTGGGGAATGCCGCGCCGTCGTGCGGAGACGTGTGCGTGGCAATGCGCCTCGGGGCGAGCTATTCCACTCACCTGCCGTCCAGAGTACCCGCCCCGAGATCGTCTGGTCGCGTGGCGTCGCGCGCACGGCACGCGAGCGCGTTCGAGCGTGCTCGGAGGATGCTCGCTTACGGAACTCTCGCGCTCGGGTGCTCGGGCCTTCGCGGAGACGCAACGCGCGACTCCGGTGAGCCCTCGAACGGCGAGGGCTCGTCGGGCAGCACGGGAGGCTCCGCTTCGACGAACGGCGGCTCCTCGTCGTCGGGAGTCGGGGGCAACCCGGGATTCGGTGCTCCCGGTTCTTCAGCGGGCGGTCTTTCGGCGGGGGCGGGTGGATGCCGCGCCTCGAGCGGTGCGGGTGCCGCTTCGCCCTTCGTTGCCCCGTGCGCGGCCGGCAGCATGAGCGGCCAAGCAGATTACGGAAGCGGCGACGCGCCACCAGCTGGCACGAGCGGGATCGGGGGCGACGCTTCGGGCGGCGGCGCAGCGGTGATCGATCTCGAGCTCCGGGCCATCCCGGCGAACGGCACGATCGGGCTCGAGTGGAAGCGCGTTCCCGGCGCGCTCGGTTACCGCGTTTACTGGTCCACGGAAGAGCCGCTGGAGCTCGCCACTGCCGACGTTCTCGAAACCGAAGAGCCGGGCGTCGTGCACCGCGGTCTCGTCAACGGCATGACCTATCGCTACGTCGTGCGCGTCGTCGGCGCCGAAGGTGACGGCCCCCTTTCGACCGAGATCACGGCGACGCCTCGGGGCGAGTGGGTGCTCGAGCAACTCGGGACGGGCGACTTCGTCGACATTCTGACGGGCGAGCGCGTGCCGCGCGTGCCGATCGAAAAGCGCGTGCACGTGATGCTCCTCCCCGAAGGGTACCTGGCGAGCGATCTCGCGACCTTTCACGGTGAGGTCCACGACGTTGCGGATCCCGAGAACGACGTCGATCGCTGGCTCGCCGAGGTGTTCACGATCGAGCCGTATTCGCTGTTTCGCGAGGCGTTCGTGGTGTGGTACCTGCCTCGCGCGTCGAGCGCGCGCGTGGGGGAGGGGGCGACGGCGTTCGGCATCGGCGTTTCGAACGGAGCCGTCACCAACGTCCGCTCTGCGGCAGGGCCTCTGTTTGCCGTGATCGACGGGATGGGCTCCGATGCCTTTCCGTTTCCACCCGGCTCGCCCGTCGAGAATCACGTGGCCGCCTTCCTGGTTCTCGACGCCACGCGGAACCCGGCGCGCGCGGGCTACAGCGGCGTGACGACGCAGCTTCCGAATCCGAACGCGCCGGGCCAGCGCATGCCCGCGGCGTTCGCGCAGGGCCATGCGCACGAGTTCACGCATGCGTTCGCGGGGTTGCGCGACGAGTACCTCGAGGACGACATCACGGTCACGACGACGGCGGAGACGTCGAACGTAGTCTCCACGAACGCGTGCAACGCCTTGCCGTGGGCGCATCTGCTCGCCGGGGCCGGCATCCACGACGTTCCCGAGTTGGTGGGAGCGTTCGGTCGACCCGAGCGCGGCTACCACTCCGAGCTGCTCTGCTTGATGAACGGCACGCACGAGAACGGAAAGTACTGGTGCGGAAATGCCGAAGCCGATCTGTCGCTCCGCTCGTGGGGGCGCATGTGCAACTTTTGCCGCGAGATGACGGCGTACCGCGTGCTCGAAGCCACCGGGATCTTGCCGCGCGAAACCGGCTTCGAGCAGTGGAAGAGCGAATACCGGCGGGCCTTCTACGACCGCTTCGGGTTCAAGGTGCCGACGCCCACGCCGCAGCGAGTGCTGTGCCCCGGCGAAGAGTCGCGTCCCATCTACGAGCCCTGCGCCGAATGACGACCCGGACGAGCGGGCGTCCGTTCGCGCGTGCGCGTTGCACCCCGTGCGTGCGAGATGCGTCCGTTCGTTCGTGCGACTCGCGCACGCGTGCTCGTCGTGGAACCGGCGCCCGCGCCTCTCGTGCCGCCTCGAGCTGCACGACTGCCTCGCCGCGCGCTCCGGGCGCGCTCCCATCGAGAACGGCTCAGAACCGACGCGTGGACGTGGGCGGGCTGCCCTTGCGCGCCGCAACCACGCGCAGCGCGATGTAAATGGCGAGCAGAACGAGGACGATCAGGAAAATGGGGTGATCCATACCGTCACGGCGAATTGAAGCACGATTCGTTCCTCGCGGCAGGGCGAAGCGCGCCGTCGGCGCTCAGACCAGGCTCGGCTCGCCGACGAGGTCGATGGTCCGCCAGCGCCCGGAGGCGAAGCGGGCGGCGAGCGCGAGCGCCAAGAGCCCCATGTAGCCCGCCATCGACACCATGACCGCGACGACGCCGCCGTCGAGCAGGAACACGGCTGCCCAGCCCACGGGCGTGAACACGAGCCAGGCGAGCACGATGCGCGCCGCCATGCACCACGTGGTGTCTCCGGCTGCGCGCAATGCTTCACCGAAGGTCATCGCCGTGGCGTCGAAGAGCTGCCAGGTGGACGACAGAACGAGCATCGTCGCGCCGACCGCCATGAGCGCTTCGCCGCCGTCGGGCGCGTTCTTCGGACCGAACCACGAGAAGAAGAACTCGGGGGCGAGCGCGTACGACACCGCCACGGCTCCCATCCAGCCGAGCGCGATGGCGGCCGTGCGCCTCACGATGGGCCACACCTCGTCGTGCGCGCGGCGCCCGATGGCTTCGCCGACCAGAATGGCCCCCGCCGAGCTCAGGCCGAACGCCGGCATGAACGCGATCGAGTTGATTTGCATGACCACGTTGAGCGCCGCGAGCACCGTGGTCCCGAGGTGGGCGACGACGACGTTCACGAACAGCATGAAAGCCGCGAACTCGAGGAACCAATTGACCCCGTTCGGCAGCCCGAAGCGCACGACGCGCAAAAGCTCTGCGACACGCAGGCGCGGGATGCCCGAGGGCTTCTCGTAGCCCACGCCGCGCAAGAACAGCGTGATCACGACGAGGAACCCCAAGACGGTGGCGAGCACGCTCGCCCACGCGGCGCCCGTGACGCCCCAGCCCGGCAACCCGAGCCGCGGTTCGATGAGCACGTAGTTGCCGACCACGTTCGTGACCATGCTGACCAGGCCCGCGACCATCGCGATGCGCGTGTTCCCGAGGCCGCCGTACCAGTTGCCGATCGCTTCCGTGCCCACGGCCGGCGCCACGGAAAGGAGGCGGATGCTCATGTACTCGAGCATCAGGCGCTCGACGCCCGGCTCGTAGTCGAATACCCCGAACAGCCACGGCAGGGCAGGGATCATCGCGAGCGCGAGCGCTCCTGCAGCGGCTGCGAGCACGAGGCCGTACCAGCCGAAACGCGGGATGGCATCGACGTCGCCGCGCCCGCGGAGCTGCGCCGAGAAGCTTTGCAGGATGAACACCGTGCCCATGGGCAGGATGATCCAGGCGAACGCGTTGAGCGCGCCCGTGCTCCCGGCCGCGAGCGCGGTTTCACCGAGCGGAGCGAGCATCAGCGCGTCGCAAAAGCCGATCACCGACTGCGTCGCTCGCGACAGAACGATCGGCCACGCGAGCTCGACGAGCTGCCGGACCCCGCCGCTCGCGCTCTTCGACGGCAGAGGTCCAGCATCCATGCCGCGCGATTATGATGCACCCTCGCATCCCGTCCAGTGACGGGATGCGGGGGGGCACGGTCTTTCACGGACTCATGCCGTGCGCGCCTGCGTCACGGATGCCACGCTCGCTCGGTCATTTCGCCTGTACGAGCCAGATCCCCGCGCCTTCGCCGTACGGGACCGTGTAGAGCACCTCGTCGGGCGCCACCACGAAATCCGAGACGCCGTAGCTCATCAAGGCCGTGAATCCGAGCTCGAGGTTCCGGTACTCGACGCGGCCGACGCCCTTTTCGTGATCGATGTCCGTCATGTACAGGATTCCGGGGAGCACTTGATCGAGGAAGGTCGAGCGAAAGTGCCCCACGTTCGTCGCGATTTCGCGGAGCGAGTAGCGCGGCAGCGGCGCACCCGGAACGAGCGTTTTGCCGGCGTCGAGATCGCCTTCGAGCAGCGACAAGCGCCCCGAGATCCCGTCGAAGTCGTGGAACAGGACGGTCCAGCGCCGCCTGCGATCCACGAGCTCGAACCCGCGGGACGGCACTTTGTCCGCTACCGGTACGATCGTGTCGCGCACCGGTGCGGCGAGCGTTCCCGTGACGCCGTCCCAGTCGAGCACGAGGCGACTCGTATGACGGAGGACGCGCTCGGCGAGCCGTCGAACGGTGCCGTCCGGCGTCCAATGCACGAAGGTCCCCGTGTCGCCCGTGATGTCCACGAGCGCGTACCCGTAGGTGTCTTCGGAGGTATCGACGAGCTCGACGCGATCGAGCGTCGAGGCTTTGCCGATTTCGTGCGTTTCGCCGCTCGGCGTGCGCACGAAGAGCGCGCCGTCGTCCAGGCCGAGGTAAAACGCCCAGAACGGATCCACTGCCGGATCGTTGCCGTTTGCGTCGCGCGCACGCCGGAGCTCGACGTTCCAGGGCCAGGTACGGAAGGGCAGCTCCGAGACGTGCGCGGTGCGATCGTCGTAGGCGTACAGCCGGAAGTCTTCGCGGAGCGCGAATTGCTCGCACGGAGCGCCGAAGAAGACGAAGCTGCCTCGTTGCGCGAGCCCGCACGCGTTCTGTCTCACGAGCTTGACGGCTCCATCGAGGGTGACGCGGTGAATGCCGTTCACGTCCTGAACCAAGAGGGCATTCGAGCCGGCGACGGCCCGGTCGAAGGTGGTTCCGAAAGCGCCGAGCAGCGTCCAGTCGGGAGCAAAGATCAGCGCTTTGCCCTGCGCTTTGACGAGGTGGTGCCCCGCGAACGTGTTCGGCCAAACGCCCTCGACGTCGATGGCGAGCTGCTCGCGCCGTTCGCTGACTGGGTCCACCAAGAGCAGACCGACGCGCTCGGTGTCGTCTTCGACGACCCGGGCCGGCACGACGAAGCCGCGCGTGGTTTCCGCGACCGGAAAGCTCGGGGTGTCGACGGTGAACGGATACGCCCGGCAGCTCGCATCGGCGAAGCGCAACGTCGCATTCCCGGTGTCGCTACCGAAGTAGGCGATCAGCGCCGGGCCCTCGTAGGTCCCGAAGCTCGTCTGGAAGTTGGCCACGTTGGGAATGGCGCACGGCTTCGGGTTCGCATAGAGCATCGAGTAGAGCGTGAAGGGGTCGCCTTCGGGGGAACGGGCGAGGAGGTAAAGCTCCGTGCCGATCGCGAAGCGCAAGTGCCGATAGTTGCCCCGGGCGAGGTGCAGCCCCGGCGCGTTGAGGTGCGTGCGCTCCTCCGGAAAGAGCGCATCTCCGGCGTCTTGGAATCCTTGAACGATGTCGCACCCACAAAGCGCTACCGCTGCGGCGAGCGCGGCGACGGCGCTCGCGGCCCGTGGGCCGTTCGCGTGGGCGGCACGGGCGGCTGCCTGAGACGCACGCATCCGTGATAGGAAAGCCATTCTATCGGACGACCTCGTGCGCTGCGCGTCACCGTTCACCCGCGCCCTGTGCCTCGGAGCCGCCGTCGCCCTGCTCGTACCGTCGCGGCTCGAAGCCCAACCATCCGCCGAAGCGGTCGACGAGAGCATGCGCCATCCTAGCACGCAGGGCACGGCCGCTCCGAGCGGGCCCCCGCTGGTTCCGCCCCAGCCGCTGGAAACGCCCCCCGGCTATCCGGGGGACGCCCGGGGGGCGGGACCCGTCGGGGTCGGACACCCCCCCGCCGCGCCGCAGACGGACCCCAATTGCCAGTTTATAGAG
>QGUH01001139.1 GCA_003242355.1 Pseudomonadota bacterium | reverse complement strand
CGAACGCGACGAGGTCGCGTGCCGGATGGTGCAGGTCGAGCGCGGTCACCAGCGCGACGCGGAGCTCTTCCTCCGCTTCCGGATCCCACACCTCGAGCTTTTGACAGCGCGTGTTCCTCCAGAACTGCTCGTTGATCGAGCGCGGGCGCGCGCGCAGCACCCCTCGGTGCGCGAGCACCACGGCGCCCGTCGTCGCGTCACGCGCGAGCAACCCCGCATAGCGGTGGTGATCCGCGGCGTCGAACGGAACGCTGAGCTCGACATCGGCGTGAAGCGTTTCGTCGGGCGCGCCAAGCGGTCCCAAAAGGAGGCGAACACGCTGCTCGGAGCGTTCCACGCCCACCCACCAGCCGAGATCGGCGAGGCGCTGCACGCGCGCTTCGATCGCGTCGTCTCCCAGATGAACCGTCTCCGAGGGCGCGTCCCCCACGACCTCGCGCTCCAGCGCTTCGAGCCAACTGCGTCGCACCTCCGCTTCGAGAACGCGCTCGAGGCGGCGGGCCTGGGGCAAGTGGGCGAGGGGCAGGAGCGCGGCGTTGCCTGCCGTTCCCTCGCGGGATGGGGCGTCCGCCGCCGTGGAGCTGGTCTCCCAAAGGTGGATTAGGCGGCGCAATGCCTCCATCTGTGGGCTCGTGGGCTCGAGCCGCAGCCCCACGACGAAACACTCCGCGTCTTCCTTTGCGGAAAGCGCGCCGCAGCCCACGAACGCTCGGCAACCCGCCGAGCTCTCGCACACCACGAGATCGTTCTGCAGGCGTTCGTCCGCGTCGGCCGCGAAGGACACCGTCGGCAGCAGGCCGAGCACGCCCAGGCGAGGCCCCTCCGCGTTGCCACGGACGCATGCACGCACCTTTTCTCCGTGCGCGGCCAGCGTCGCCCACGCCCCGTCGTGCCCGGTGCCCGCGATTCGAGCACCGACGAACACCGAATCCGCCCCGCGAACCGCCGTCTCGAGCGCTCGCCGAAACTCTGCCCCATCGAGAAAGATCTGCTGCATACCGTCGCCCGAGCCAGAACGATGCGCTTCCCGTCGCCTCGAGGGAAGGCCAAACAAAGTCCGAGCTTAAACCAGCCCCGCTCCGCTTGTCTCACCCGCCGCGATGCCACTCCCTGCCAGCGCATCGCTCTCACACCGGGGGGCCAAACGTCGAAGCACCGACGGTCGGAAGCGGCCCCCGCGCCAGCGCCCGCGTCGCGCCAATGGAGTGCTGGCCAGAGCCCGCCACGGTGGCCGGATTTCTCGTGCTCTCTGCCCTCAAAGCGCTGCCCGCGTGTTCTGCACGCCACGTGGTCTCGTGTGGGTGCGCTCCGCGTCCCCGGCCGACCTCGCGCCTCATCTGCTCGGGACCGAGGTGACGTAACGTCGCCCACCGGGGCAGCGACTCGGACGCACGCAGTCCCTATGGGCGACCCGGCCCGAGGGCGAGCTACCTACGAGGACGTTCTCAACGCGCCGCCGCATTCCATTGCGGAGATTGTCGACGGCGAGTTGAGCGTGCAGCCGCGGCCCGCTGGGCCACACGGAGTGGCCGCTTCCGGACTTGGTATCGATCTCGGCGGGCCGTTTCAACGCGGTCGGGGGGGCCCTGGAGGCTGGATCTTCCACGACGAGCCCGAGCTGCATTTCGGAAGCGACGTCCTCGTCCCCGATTTGGCGGCGTGGCGAGTCGAGCGGGCGCCGTCGATAAGGCGGCCTTCTTTACGCTCGCTTCCGATTGGGTGTGCGAGGCGCTGTCGCCGGGCACGGCGGGGTGGGACAGAAAGCAGAAGGCGAACGTCTACGCGCGCGAGGGCGTGCGCTGGCTGTGGCTCGTCGATCCGGCGCTCGAGCTCATCGAAGCTTTCGAGTTGTCGAGCGGGCGGTGGTCGCGCATCGGTGCGTGGTCGGGTGACGACCGCGGGCGCATTCCGCCGTTCGATGCCATCGAGCTCGAGCTGACGCCCTTGTGGGTGCGCGAAGGGGA
>QGUH01000163.1 GCA_003242355.1 Pseudomonadota bacterium | reverse complement strand
CCCCTCGAGCACCCCGACGCGACTCGCTGCGCTCGCGGGAAGTGACGCCAGAGTGAGTTGCGACGAGAAGATGCGTTCGGTCAAGGTGGGACCCGTTTCGGCGTTGGTCTCGTACAGCGAAGCAACGCGCCGTTACTGTGACTCACCCCTGGCCCCCTCGCGCCGAGAACGGCCCAAGGAGCCGCGGAGCACACGCCGGCGAAGTGGCCGAGGTTGAGCTCCCGCTCTTCCGCTCATTAGCCGGGCGGCACTGGAGCCCGATCAAGCGGAGTGCCGCGCGAAGCGCGGCGCGGAGCTCGGGCGGGCGCTCCCGCGAGCTGCCGCGTGACGCCGATAGGCCCCACGACTCCGAGCGTTGCCCATTAGGCGGCGTCTACATCGCTGCTCAACGATAGCGGGAGCGACCCTCGGCCCGCCGCCGGAGTGTGCTCCGCGGCGACGAGCCGTTCCCCGGCGCTCGCCCTCCGACGCGACTCGCTGCGCTCGCGGGAAGTGACGCGTCGCGGGCTCGCTGCGCTCGCGGGGAAGTGACGACTGAGCGAAGGTTCCTTTGGGGTTTCGTCAGCGCGGGATGAGACCGATGTTCGGTGTGCCGAGCGTTCGCGTGGAGGGGCGCTGGGGTTCGGGCAAGAGCTCGCGGAGGCCTTCGGGGAGCAGCGCGCGGGCGTGGGCGAGCTGTCCGGCGCTCAGCAGCCGTTCGAGGGAGCGGCCGACGGACTGGGCGAGCTTCGAAGCGCTCGCGTCGTCGAGGCCGAGTCGCTCCGCGAGCTCGGCTTCGATGTTGCCGCGGGTGATCGAGCGATCGGGCCCTGCCGGTAGGTCGAGCCAGTGCTCGTGGAACTCGCTCGGCAGCTGCGAGATGAAGTCGCGCGCTTCGGCAGGGGGAATGCGCCGAACGATGGCGGAGACGAGGATGTCGAGCGCGGTGAGGGCACTCTCGGGTGTTTCGAGGCCGGTCACGTCTTGGACGACGCGCGCGGCCGAAAGCGCGGTTTGATGCTGCCGCGTCGAGAGCGCCTGGGCCCGACGCTCGGGGTCGGACGACGGAGCTCCCGGGCGGGCGGGCCGCGTCGGGTGAACGACGCCTTCGGGTTTGAGCTCGGCGGGCTCTTCGAGCTGCGCGCGCACGACTTCGGCGATCGCGTGCGCGTCGAAGCGTTCCGCGAGCAACAGATCGTCGAGCGTGACGAGGCCGACGGCCCCGCCACCGTCTTCGACCACCGGAATCCTCCGGACGCGTCGCTCGCGCATCGCGCGCAACGCATCGCGTTCGTCCGCGTCGACGGGCAAGACCACGGGGTCTTTGGTCATCACGTGCTCGAGCCGCGTCGTGTTCGGATCGCGCTCGGGCGCGACGACCCGCATCGCGACGTCGCGATCCGTCAGCACGCCCACGACGCGACCATGATCCTGCACGATCACGACGCCGATATGGTTGCTCTCCATCGCCCGGACCGCCTCGTAAATGGGCGTGCGCGGGTTCAGAACGACCATGCGCGGGCGTCGATAGCTCTCGAGACTCATGCGGGCCATTGCCTGCAACGGCAGGGCCATCCGCCGCGCGTTCCGCGAGCCGACGGCGCATTCCGTCGGTCGTTGCTTCGAACGAGTCGTGTTCGTGTTTTCTCGCCCACGAGCGCGTCGGATTGCCTCACCCCGGGGCGAAAGCGCGCTCGGTGTCGATGGGAGTGTCGGCTGCGGCGAGAAAGTGAAACAGCCAATTTGCCACGTTTCGCCTGGCACCGAGTCGGGTAGAGCATCAACGAACGGGTGCATCCGATGAGTGTGAGTGCCTCGAACCCGGAGCCGTGCCGAAAGCGTCGCCTGTCGATTGGGGCGGAGCCTCTACCGGAAGGCGGAACTTCGGTGCGGGTCTGGGCGCCCGCAGCGACTCGCGTCGAGGTCGTGCGGTGTACGCCCGGCAAGAGCGGCGAGGCGCACGCGCTCGAGCCCGAGCCGAACGGCTACTTCTCCGGCGTGGTGCCGTTCCTCGGAGCAGGAGATCGTTACGCGTTTCGTTTGGACGGCGCCGACGCGCTCTATCCCGATCCCGCTTCTCGCTTCCAACCGGAGGGCCCGCACGGCCCGTCGGAGGTGATCGATCCGTCGACCTTCCCCTGGACGGATGGGGCGTTCGCCGGGCTCGGCAAGACGGGCCACGTGATTTACGAGCTCCACGTCGGAACGTTCACGCGCGAGGGCACGTATCGCGCAGCCGCCGAGCAGCTGGCGGAGCTCCGGCGACTCGGAATCACGATCGTGGAGCTGATGCCGATTTGCGAGTTCGCCGGGCAGTTCGGGTGGGGCTACGACGGCGTCGACCCGTTCGCGCCCACTCGCCTCTACGGTCGCCCCGACGACTTGCGCCGTTTCGTCGACGAGGCGCACCGCCACGGAATCGGCGTGATCCTGGACGTCGTCTACAATCACATCGGCCCCGACGGAAACTATCTGAAGGCCTTCTCGAAGGACTATTTCAGCGATCGTTACCGGACCGATTGGGGGGATCCGTTCAACTTCGATGGGCCGAACAGCGCGCCGGTGCGCGAGTTCTTCGTCGAGAACGCGCGTTACTGGGTCTCCGAGTACCACTTCGACGGTTTTCGTCTGGATGCCACGCAATGCATCTTCGATGCTTCTCGGCCACACATCATCGCCGAGATCACGCGGGCGGCAAGGGAAGCGGGCAGGGAGCGCGGGGCGAGCCTGTTCATCGTGGCCGAGAACGAGCCCCAACACGCCGAGATCGCGCGCCCCGTCGAGCGCGGCGGATACGGGTGCGACGCGCTGTGGAACGACGACTTCCACCACACCGCGATGGTGGCGCTCACCGGGCGACACGAGGCGTACTACTCGGAGTACCGCGGATCACCCCAGGAGCTGATCTCCGCGCTCAAGTGGGGCTACCTCTACCAGGGCCAACACTACTTTTGGCAGGGCAGGCGCCGCGGGCACGCCGCCTTGGATCTCGAAGCGACGAGCTACGTGACGTACCTGCAGAACCACGATCAGATCGCGAACTCGCTCGCCGGGGCGCGGATCGATCGCCTGACCAGCCCGGCGCTCCTGCGCGCCATGACGGCGCTCTTCTTGCTCGCACCCCCGACGCCCATGTTGTTCCAAGGGCAGGAGTTCGCCGCCTCGTCACCGTTCCTGTACTTCGCCGACCATCCGCCGGAGCTTGCGCGAATCGTCGACGAGAGCCGCAAGAAATTCCTGGCGCAGTTCCCGTCGATTGCGATGCGGGCCGCGTCCGAGCGCCTCGACCGCTCTTCGGATCCCCACACGTTCGAGCGCTGCAAGCTCGATTTCGACGAGCGAACGACGCACCGCGAGACATACGACCTTCACCGGGATCTGCTCGCGCTCCGGCGCACGGATCCGGCGTTCGCGCGACAACGCGCCGATCTCGTACATGGCTCCGTGCTCGGGCCGGAGTGCCTGCTCTTGCGCTTCCTGTGCAGCGCCGGCGATCGGCTGCTCGTCACCAACCTCGGGCAAGATCTCGAGTTGCGCCCGGCGCCCGAGCCGCTGCTCGCGCCTCCGGCGGGCACCGAATGGCAAGTGCTCTGGTCGAGCGAGCACCCGCGCTACGGCGGGCTCGGCTACGGCGAGCCGTGGCAGAACGGAATCTTCAGGTTTCCCGGTCGGTCGACGACGGTGCTCCATGCCGTGAGCGCTGGCGCGCCGGACGGCGAGTGAGGACCGGGCGGGCCCGAGCGGCACACGCTCTCTGAGGAATGGCGATGGAGAAGTACCCCTGGTGGCAGCGCGGCATCATCTATCAGATCTATCCCCGCTCGTTCATGGACCGCAGCGGCGACGGGATCGGCGATCTCCCCGGGATCATCGACCGACTCGACTATCTCGTGTGGCTCGGGGTCGACGCGATTTGGCTCTCACCGGTGTATCCGTCGCCGATGGCGGACTTCGGGTACGACGTCAGCGAGTATTGCGACATCGATCCCGTGTTCGGCAGCCTGCGCGACATGGATACGCTGATCGAGAAAGCCCACGCGCTCGGCCTGCGCGTGATCCTCGATTTCGTACCGAACCACACGTCGGATCAACATCCCTGGTTCATCGAGTCGCGCTCGTCCCGCGACAACCCGAAACGCAACTGGTATCTCTGGCACGACGGCAAGGAGCACGGGGCGCCACCGAACAACTGGCTCAGCGTGTTCGGAGGCAGCGCCTGGGAGTGGGACGAGAGCACGAAGCAGTACTATTACCATGCGTTTTTGAAGCAACAGCCCGACCTCAATTGGCGCAACCCCGAGGTGCGCCGCGCGATGTACGACGCCATGCGCTTCTGGCTCGAGCGTGGCGCGGACGGGTTTCGGGTCGACGTGATGTGGCACCTCATCAAAGACGCACACTTGCGTGACAATCCCCCGAACCCCGACTACGTGCCCGGTCACGGGCAGCCGCCGTACAACGCGTTGATTCCGGCCTACTCCACGGATCAGCCCGAGGTGCACGAGGTCGTTCGGGAGATGCGGACGCTCGTGGATCGTTACGGGGATCGCGTGCTCATCGGCGAGATCTATCTGCCGATTCGGCAGCTCGTCGCTTACTACGGGGACGATGGGCGTGGCGCGCACATCCCACTCAATTTCCAGCTCATCACGTTGCCCTGGAACGCGCGCCAGATCACGGCCTCGATCGCCGAATACGAAGGCGCGCTCCCGGACTACGCGTGGCCGAACTGGGTGCTCGGCAACCACGACAATTCGCGCATCGCGAGTCGCATCGGGCCGCTGCAAGCCCGCAACGCGGCCATCATGATCCTCACCTTGCGGGGCACGCCGACGCTCTATTACGGTGACGAGATCGGGATGCGCGATTCGGTGATTCCGCCGGAGATCGTGCGGGACCAGCAGGAAAAGAACCTCCCGGGGCTCGGGCTCGGACGCGACCCGGAGCGCACGCCGATGCAGTGGTCGCCGGGGCCGGGAGCGGGATTCACGCGCGGCACGCCCTGGCTGCCGTTCGGAATCGACTACAAGCACCTCAACGTGGAGGTGGAGCGCGACGATCCGGGCTCGATGCTCTCGCTCTATCGTCGACTCATCCAGCTCCGGCGGCGTGAGCCGGCGCTCGCCATCGGCGACTACGTGCCCGTCCTCACGGACTTCGAAGACGTGGTCGCCTATCGCCGCGAGGCGCGCGGTAAAGCGTTCCTCGTCGCGCTCAATCTCGGGCACCGTCCGGCCCAGCTGCTCTTCGCGGCGAGCGAGTGCCGCGGAAAAATCGTGGTGGCGACCGAGTACCGGCGCGAGGGCGAGCGCGTCGACGATCGCATCGTGCTCGCCGGCGACGACGGCGTCGTGGTGGAGCTCGACACCGGCTGCTGAACGCGATCGTGGTCGCGGTTCCGAGACGAGGGCGCTTGGCGATTCGCGAGCGCGGCCGTTCGGGTGGAGAACGCTCGCGAATCGTGCCCGCGGCCGCCGAACGGAGGACGCCCTGCGTCGTGGACGGCGTCGAGCGGAGGTTCGTCGGTGCGTAGCGGTCGAGCGGAGGCCGTTCGCACGGCGCGCTGCCGGGGACGCCCCGCGGAGGGTCGCGACAGGCGCCGGGTTCTCTGGAAGACTGCAGGGCAATGCCCCGCGGCGATTCCGTCCGGCACCGGCGTGCGCTGGTCGACCTCATCGTCGATCGGGCGCACTACGACGAGGTCGTCCAGCGGGCGCTCGGGCAGGCGCGCGTTTCGCTGTGGATCGGCACCGCCAACGTGAAGGACGTGCGCGTGGAGGCGCCGATCGGCTCGGTGGCGCGGGCGCGCGGACGCTACCTCTCGATCACGGAACGGTTCGTGGAGCTCGTGCGGCGGGGCGTCGAGATTCGAATCCTCCACGCGCGGCCGCCGTCCCGGGCGTTTCGGAGCGCGCTCGCCGCCACGCGGGCGCTCGAGCCGCCGCTCTTCGAAATGCGCGAGTGCCCGCGCACGCATCTCAAGACGATCGCCGTGGACGGAAGCTACCTCTACCTGGGCAGCGCCAACTTCACGGGGGCGGGCCTCGGCGCGCGGGGGGACGAGCGGCGCAACTTCGAAATCGGCATCGCGACCGAGGACGACGTGTTGCTCGACGAGGTACAGCGCCGCTTCGACGACATTTGGTCGGGGCGCGAGTGCGCGGGCTGTAAGCTGCGCGCCCAATGCCCGAAGCCCATCGACACGCTCGTCGAAAAGCGCAAACGCCGCGCGCGATCCGTGCGCTGAGCTATTCGGGGTGGGACCTCCGCTGCGAGACTTCCGGGCAGAGTGCGGGCTGCCGGCGCGGCGAGCCGTCGAAGCGGTTCACGTCACTGCGTGGGCATGTCGGGCGCGGCGGGAGCCTCCATCTCGGGAGGGGTCGTCGGATCGAGCGGAGCGCCGCCGGGATCGGCGTCGGAAGGTGGAGGCGTTGCGTCCTGCCCACCGGGAGCGTTGCCCACGTCGTCCACGACGGAGTCGTCGCGCGGCGCCGAGCCGGGCACGGTCTCGGGACTTTGCACGTCCGGGTCGTTGCCGTGCCGGCAGGCTCCGAGCACGAACAGGGTCGAAAGCGCGAGCATCGTTCCGAAGCGGGGGAGGGTCATCACGAGCGCGAACGCAGCAAGCCGCGTGCCAGGATGGAGCGAACGTGCGCGCTGCGCCGCGCCTCGAGCACGTCGGGATCGAGCTCGGAGACGATCCGGTGGGCGTCGCGGAACGAGATCGGATTGCCCAAAATCGGGCGGTCGTAGTTCTGCGCGCGATCGCGCAGGTCCGTGTCTTCGCGGACTCGCACGAGCATCGTCCGGTTTGGCAGAAAGAGCGTGGTGACGCGCTCGAGCTCCTCGGCCACGACGGGATCTTCGGAGACGACCTTGTAGCTCCCGGCGCGCTCACGCAGCGTGAGCGCCGTCACGACGCTCTGCACGTCGAACGCGCGGCGCGCCTCGACCACGCCGGCGCGCGTGCCGATGAGCACCGAGTCTTCGACGACGCCGTCCTCGATGGCGCAGTCGATGAGCACGGAGCGCCGCACGCGCGCTCGGCCGATGCTCGATCGGACGAGGCGATTGCCGTCGGCGTCCGGGGCAACGTCGATGCCGGCGAGCGCGCGCGCGACGTCGCCGCGCGCATCCGCGGCGGCGAGCGACGTGTAGAAATCGAAAATCTCGCGGTGCTGGCCGATGTCGCCCCAGTACGGCTCGCCGAGGTCGAGCGCCACGA
>QGUH01001138.1 GCA_003242355.1 Pseudomonadota bacterium | reverse complement strand
CCAAACGCAGCTCGAGCGCGTCGTCGGGCCCGGTCAGGCCGACGTGCGCGTGCACGTCACGCTGGATCGGGAGTCGCGCGAACGCACCGCGGAGCACTACGAGCCCTCCAAGACGTCGTTGCGCAGCGAGCACAAGGTCGAGGAGCTCTCGGGCTCGAGCACGCCCGGAGTCGCCGGGATCCCCGGGGCGCGCAGCAACCTGCCCGAAGCGACGGCGGAGCCGAAGGCGCAAGAGACGCAAACCGAGAGCACCGACGGCCTCGTCCGCCGCGTCCAGACGCGCAACTGGGAAGTCGATCGTGTCCTCGAGAAGACGGTGACGCCCCCAGGCGGCGTCCGGCGACTGTCCGTCGCAGTCCTGCTCAACGGCAAGTACGAGCGCCGCGGCGACAAGCACGTGTACGTCGAGCGGAGCGCCGAGGAGCTCCAGAAGCTCGAGGCAATCGTCAAAAGCGCGGTCGGCTTCGACGCCGAGCGCGGCGACGTCGTCCACGTCGCGAACGCGGAGTTCGCCCGTCCCCCGGAGGAACCGGCTCCACCCGTGCCCGAGCCGCTCTTCGCGCGCGAGCGCGTCGTGCCCTACGCGGGCGCGGCGCTGGGCGCGCTTCTCCTTCTCGCGCTGCTCGTGCTCCTCGCGCGGCGGCGCCGCCGGGCCCGGCTCGTCGACGCCCCTGCCCCCGCACCGGTGCTGGTCGGCGTGCAGGCGGCGCCGGAGCTCGCGGCACCCGAGGTGTCGGCCCCGACGCAGCTCGAGCCGCCGATCGACGACCTCGCCGAGCTGCGCACGCGCGCGCTCGAGATCGCCAACAAGGATCCGGCCAGCGCGGCCGTGGTGCTTCGGAGCTGGCTCCACGCGGATGGTCCGACGGAGCCGGCACGCTCGTAGCAAGTGGAGTCACGCGTGGAGCTCACCGGACCTCAGAAAGCGGTGTTGATGTTGCTGTCCCTCGACGAGGCGACGGCCGCCCCGATCACCAACGAGCTCGATCCCGACGATCTGCGCAAGCTCCAGGAGGTCGCCTCCACGATGCGCGCCGTGCCTGCCGGAGCACTCGCGCAGGTCTACGCGGAGTTCCTCCAGCGTTCGCAGGAAGCCGTCGCCGTGCCACGGGGAGGCGTGCGCTACTTGCGAAAGATCGCGACCCGCGCTCTCGGCGAAGCCCGCGCGCGCGAGATTTTTTCCGGGGCTCCGGACACTCCTCTCGATCGGCTCGCCCACGCGGACCCCGAGAGTTTGTGCAGCGTGCTCGAGCACGAGCACCCGCAGCTCGTGGCCGCAGTGTTGAGCCAGCTCCCTCCCGATCGCGCCGCTGCGGTGGTCGAGCGCCTGCCGCACGAGCTCCAGGCCACGGTGCTCGAGCGGCTCGCCACGATGACCGAAGTGCCCCGGCGCCTGCTCGAAGACGTCGCCGTGGCCCTCTCGCAGGAGCTACCGGAAACGGAGGGCGAGGCGGCCACGCGCGTCGACGGCATCGGCCACACCGCCGCACTGGTGCGGCGCCTGGGGAAAACGGGCGACGCCTTGCTCGCGCGCGTCGGCACGTCCGATGGAACGCTCGCCGCACGCATCCGCAAGGCGATGTACACCTTCGAAGATCTGAGAATGCTCGATCCGCGCGCGATGCGCGCTCTGCTCGAGACCATTCCCTCCGATCGACTCACGCTCGCGCTCAAGACGGCGAGCGAGGAGCTGAAAGCGCACATCTTCCGCGGCATGTCCAAGCGCGCGGCGGAGCGCACACGCGAGGATCTCGAAATGCTCGGCGCCGTGCGGCTCGCCGACGTGGAAGCAGCGCAGCAAGAAATGGTCGAGCAGTGCTTGAGACTCGCCGCCGAAGGCGTGATCCCGGCGCGGGGCGCCGAGGCTTTGGTCTACCAACGGGCGGCCCCGCGCCCGCGGCCCGCCCACCTCCCCCCACGAACCCCCCGACAGGCGCAACGCGCGGCGCGGCCGGCCCCCCCCCCC
>QGUH01000162.1 GCA_003242355.1 Pseudomonadota bacterium | reverse complement strand
GATCGGGAAAGAGGGAAGCGCCCGGCGTGACGGCGTAGGCGTCGAAGTCGGTGACGCCCTCGCTGCGAAGAACGTACTCGTCGATACAGAACTGGCACGTGAACGAGCGGCTCGGGCGCGTGACGATGGCGTGAAAGGCGTCGGCCACGATCTCGGGTTTGCGCGCACGAGCCACGACCTCGGCGCCGCCGAGCAGGTTCTCGATCGCGGCCGTGGCGATCGCGGTGCGCGGCCAGAGGGCATTCACGGCGATTCCGCGATCCCGGAGCTCGGCGGAGAGGCCGAGCACGCACAGGCTCATCCCGAACTTCGACAGCGAATAGGCGAGGTGGGGCGCGAAGAACTCGGGCCGCAGATTGAGCGGCGGCGAGAGCACCACGATGTGGGGGTTCTCGGCGCGCGCGAGCCACGGAATGCACGCCTTGGAGCAGAGGAAGGTGGCGCGCACGTTCACCTGATGCATCAGATCGAAGCGCTTCATCTCGGTCGCTTCGGTCGCCGTCAGGCTGATCGCGCTCGCGTTGTTCACCAAGACGTCGATGCCGCCGAAGGCTTCGACGGTGCGCTCGACGGCGGCGAGCACCTGGTCTTCGGCGCGCACGTCGGCGACGCATGCGATCGCGCGCCCACCCGCCGCCTCCACGTCGCGCACGGTGTCGTGCACGGTTCCCTTGAGCTTCGGGTGCGGTCGATCCGTCTTTCCGAGCACGGCCACGTTGGCGCCGTCGCGGGCTGCGCGGAGCGCGATGGCCCGCCCGATGCCCCGTGTGGCGCCCGTGACGAAGACCGTCTTTCCGGCAAGGCTCACGCGTGTATCGCTCACGGGAAGTACGCGGAGCGTTGCACGGCGACCGCCGAGCGTCGAGCGTCAGCCCGAAATGTGCGGTAAAAGACCGCCCTGGGTAGGGTCCACCATGGTTTCGGTCTGCTTCGTCTGCTTGGGTAACATCTGCCGTTCACCGACGGCCGAGGGTGTCTTTCGGCACATCGTGCGGCGCGCTGGTCTCGAGCACGCGTTCTTCATCGACAGCGCGGGAACGGCCGCTTACCACGCGGGCGAACCGCCGGACGTGCGGGCCAGCGCAGCTGCCAAGCGGCGGGGGATCGAGCTTTCGGGACGCGCGCGTCGCTTCGAGGACGTGGACTTCGAGCGCTTCGACTACGTGCTCGCGATGGACCTCGAAAATTTGCGCTCTCTGCAACGCCGCGCTCCGAAACGCGCGCGGTGCAGAATCGCGTTGTTGCGGTCCTTCGACCCGAGCGCGGAGCCCAACGCCGCCGTCCCGGATCCGTATTACGGTGGCGACGAGGGATTCGAGCACGTGCTCGACCTCTGTCTTTCTGCCTGCGAAGGGTTGCTCGCCCACATTCGACGGGAGCACGGCCTATGATTCCTCGTTCCATCGCGGAAGCCATCGAAGCCCGCCTCGGCCGGCGCATCCTCGGCGCGAAGGCCGTCTCGGGCGGTGACATCAACGAGGCGGCGGTGCTCGAGCTCGATGGTGGTCCGCGCGTTTTCGTGAAGTGGAACCCGCGCGCGCCTGCCGCGATGTTTGCCGCAGAAGCGCGGGGACTCGCCTGGCTCGCCGACGCAAAGGCCCTCCGCATCCCGAACGTGCTCGCCGTATCGGAGCCCGGCGACGCCGCGCAGTTCCTCGTGCTCGAGTGGATCGCTCCCGGACGTCCCGGAGCCGGCTTCGACGAACGCCTCGGGCGAGGCCTCGCCGCGCTCCACCGCGCGGGAGCGCCCAGCTTCGGTTTCGAGCAAGACAACTTCATCGGTTCTCTTCCCCAGGAGAACGCGCCGGCACCAACCTGGGCCGAGTTCTTCGCGCTGCGGCGCCTCGATCCGCAAGTGCGGCGTGCCGTGGACGGCGGGCGCGCGAGCTACTCCATGCGCCGCGCGTTCGAACGGCTCTTCGCGCGCCTCCCCGACCTCGTAGGCCCCGAAGAACCGCCCGCTCGCCTGCATGGCGATCTATGGGGCGGCAACCTGCACGTGGACGAAGACGGAGAGCCCTGTCTCATCGATCCGGCCGTGTACGGGGGTCACCGCGAGGTCGATCTCGCCATGATGCGGCTCTTCGGTGGCTTTTCCGAGCGCGTCTTCGCCGCCTACGCGGAAGCTTATCCGCTTCAGCCCGGCGCCGAGCAGCGCGTCTCGCTGTACCAACTCTATCCGCTGCTCGTGCACCTGAATCTCTTCGGCGGCAGCTACGGCGCCTCCGTCGAACGCGCGCTCGCACGCTACGTGTGAGCGGCCCTCCACGGCGCTCGCCGAGCGCGCTCACGAGCCACCTATGCGCGGTTGCTCGAGTCGCGCAATCGCGAAGGGACGGAGGATGCCGGAGGGGACGGTCGAGGCGGAAGCGGACTTCCGGGCGAACTCGCGTTCGGTGCGCGCAGCGATGGGGCGTCGGCGGAGACGGCCGAATCGAGCTCGACGCCAGGGCGGCTCAGAACGTGCCCCGGAGCGCGAAGGAGCCTGGGCCGATGGCGACGGCGAGCTCGGGTTCTTGCGAGTCGGGGGCGGTGAGCCAGAGGACGGCGCCGCCGGCGAGGCCGGCCGCGCCGATGACGAAGGCGACCGTCGAGACGTTGCCGGCGCTGATCGCTTCTTCGCGCAGGCGGACGCCTTCCTGCGTGGTGCATTGGGAGCCGTCGCAGTGGCGATCGGCGTCGGATTTCTTCGACATCGACCGGAAGCCGAACACGGTGCCGACGGCGACGCCGGCAACGCCGACCGCGCCGCTCGCGATCGCGAGGATGCGCCGCGTGTCGAGCTCGGTCTGCGTTCCCGCGTCGGCGGGAGCAGGGGCCTCGGCGAGCTCCGGGATGGCGACGGTGTGCGTTTGCCCCAGGGTAAGCTCTACGGTGGCGTGGAAGGGTTCGCGACCGGGCGCGCTGGCGACGAGCGTGTGCGTGCCGGGCTCGGCTTCGAGGACCTGGCCGAAGTGATTCGGAGCGAGCGGCGTTCCGTCGAACTCCACGCGCAGGCCGGGCGTCGTACGGTCGCGCACCTCGACGACGAGCTTCGGCACCTCGCGTTCGAGCTCTGCGATGTACGCGCGAGCGCCCTGCTCCTGCTCGGTGTGCCCGCCGCTTCGGGCGAGCGCCGCTGCTTCACGGAACTGGCGTAGGGCCGCCGCCGGCTTGCCGAGGTGCTTGTTGCACACGGCGAGATTCAAGAGCGTTCCGAGCTGTGGATCGAGCTCTTGGCTTCGCTCGAAGTGGGTGCAGGCCGTGCGATAGTCCCCTTGAGCCACCGCTTCCCGTCCCGCGCGGAACTCCGCTTCGGCGCGCTCGACCGCATCGTTCGTGCTCGACGCGGGCGCGCTCGTCGTCGTTTGCGCCACGGCGATTCGCGGGGCGCCGCACGCGAGGGCGAGCGCGACGCAGACGAGGGGCGTTCGGGATTTCACCTGCCAATCACGCGCTTTTCGAGCCATTCTTGTTCCCACTCGGCCTTCTTCGGCGTGCTCGTCGGAGCGGTCCTGGGAGCGGATGCATTCTGGCGCTGGCCGGGCGTGCGAGGAACGCTTTTCGCCGCTCCGCCTCCGGCGCCCGATCGGCGCGTTCCAGACGGCGCCGCGACGGAGGAGGCGCCCGCGGCCGGCTGCTTTTGGCTCCGAGAGGGAGATGGACTCCGAGAGGAAGGTCGACTGCGAGACGGTGGCGCTTCTTCGGTCGCGAGTGGCGGAGCACCCGGCTCTGGATCGACGAGGGATTGCGGCGGCTCCGGGCCAGCCGTTGGCGGATCGGGCGCGGGCGCCACCAAAGGGGGCGCTGGCGCCACGCTCGCAGCGGGCGCTTCCGACTGCGGCTCCGCGTCACTCGGCTCGAGGCTTCCGAACACGCTCGCGCTCGCACTGGCCGAGACGGGATGCGCTGACTCGTCCGAACGCGAGGCGAGCGTGCCGAGCACGCCCACCAGCGTGGCGACGAGCAGCGCCGAACCGAGCGCGACGAGACGACGGCGTGTGCGCGGGCGCGTTGGCGGCGCGGCGTCACCCCACGCGGAGGCCGTGAGCGTGCGCTCTTCGGGCGGTCGAGCGGGCTCCGCGCCGAGCGCGGCCGGCACGGCGCTCACGGGGCTCGCGGGCGACGCCTCCGCTTTCGGGAGCGCGCCCTGCCGGAGCTCCGCGGCGCGCGCGTCTGGCGCGGCGGCCACGGGGCTCGCGGGCGGAGCTTCGACTGGCGCGGGCGACACCTCGAGGGGCGAGTGCGGTGCCTCCGGACTCGCGGGCGATGCCTCGAGTGGCGCGTGCGGTGCTTCCGAGCCTGCGGGCGACGCCGCGAGGCGCGCGGGGGGCACGCTGCGCGCAAGCAGTGGACCACCCTTTGCGGGCGGCGCGCCCGGTCTCGGCGATGCGGCGTCGGCGTCCGCTGCTGCCGCTCCGGCGCGCGAACGCCGCGAAGCGGCCTCCGGGTTTGCCGCTGCCGCTTCGGGTTGCGAACGACGCAGCTCCGACGAAGCGGCTTGCTGCGCGGCTGGCGCCGCACCGGCTTGCGCGCCGACGGGTTCGACCGGGGAAGGGTGCGTCTCCGTCCGGTGCTGCGGCGCTTCGGATTCGTCGAGCGCCGGAGGCGTCAGGCTCGCCAAGCGCACCACGCGCTCCATGGAGAGGCGGGCGCGAGGGGGAGCGAGCGCACCGAGCGCTTCGGCGAAGGCGGCGAGATCCGGGAAACGGAGCTCGCGATCCTTCTGGAGGCAGCGCGCGACCACGGCATCCAGCTCGGGCGGGATCTCCGGGCGATGCGCGCTGGGCGGCGGCGGCACGTGGTGCAACACCAGCCCAATCACTTCGGCGACGGTTTCGGCTTCGAAGGGATGTTTTCCGGTGACGAGCTCGTACAGCACGACGCCGAGCGACCAGATGTCGGTGCGCCGATCGACGTTTTTGGCGGAGCGGATCTGCTCCGGGGACATGTAGCGCGGGGAGCCGAGGAAGCTGTTCGTCGCGGTCACGCTCGCGTCGGGCCCCGCTTCCTCCATCGTGATTTTGGAAATCCCGAAATCCAAAACCTTCACGATGTGCGACCCATCGGGCCGCTGCGCGAGGAAGAGGTTGGAAGGCTTGAGATCCCGGTGGACGATGCCGAGGCCGTGCGCCTCCGCCAGCGCTTCTGCTGCCTGAAGCACGTACTCGATGCTTTGGTCGACCGGCAGCGGGCCTTTGTCGAGGACCGAGTGCAGGTCCGAGCCCCGAAGCAGCTCCATCACCATGTAGGGTGAGCCGTCTTCGAGCTTCGCGACGTCCATCACGCGCACGGCATGCTCGCTCTCCAGCCGGGCGAGCGCTCGCGCTTCGCGCAAGAAGCGCTCGACCAGATCCGTTCGGCTGAGCAGCGACGGATGCAGAAACTTGAGCGCAACGTCGCGTTGCAGGTCCACGTGTCGCGCGGCCACGACCTCGCCCATGCCGCCGCTGCCGAGCACGCGTTCGATTCGGTACTTGCCCGCCAGTACCTGTCCCTTCTGCGCGTTGGTCATGGGCGCCACGCTCCGGTGCTGCCGGCCAGCCGCCCGCGACGGCGAGCGAACCAGCTTAGTACTTCCGCGGCCCTCGCGACGCAATACGGGGCCGGAAATCCAGCTGGTTTTCGGCCGCTCGCCCCGCCGGAGGCCTGCGCGTGCCGGCGCTCCGCGCCGTTCGGCTTTCGCGGCGAACACCCGTCCGCCGGCTCGCTCCCGAATTCTCGCGTGGTGCGGATCTTCCGAGCGCGGTGTGCCGTGCGCCCGTGTGGCTGCTCGACGCGTGGGACCATTTCGCGGGCCCCGGGGCAAAGCGACGGTCCCACGCTCGCGCGAGCGGCTCGTGAGCGCTCCCGTCGCTGCGCCCGCGACGAAGCGCCGCGTTCGACGTCCCGTTTCGGTACGTGGGCGCGACGCACGGGCTCGGGACTACGATTGTGCAACTGGCCTTCACCGTCGTGTCGTCACGCGATTGTCGGAGACCAAACGAGTGAGGCGATCGCGTTTTTCGTGCGCACGAAGAGCGCGATCGCCGCAGAACTCCCCGAGGGCTTGACATTGACGAAAAAAAGGGGAAAACGGCCGGGTCATGGGCGCCGTTCGCGATTTCGTCATCCAGAACTTTCGTCACTTCAACGCGGCCGCGCTGTTGGACGCTGCGCGCGGCTGGGAGCAGCATCTCGCGAAAGGCGGTAAGATGATGCTCACGATGGGGGGGGCGATGAGCACGGCGGAAATCGGCATCGTGCTCGCGGAGCTCATCCGCAAGGACAAGGTGCACGCCCTCACGGTGACGGGCGCGAACATCGAAGAAGACGTCTTCAACCTGGTCGCGCACAACAGCTATATCCGCGTGCCGAACTTCCGGGAGCTGCGTGCGGAAGACGAGAAGGCGTTGTTCGAGCGCGGCCTGAACCGCGTTACGGACACCTGCATTCCAGAGCACGAAGCCATGCGCAAGATCGAAAAGCACATGATCGCGCTCTGGCGGGAGGCGCACAAGAAGGGTGAGCGTGCGTTCCCACACGAATATTTCTACAAGCTCCTCCGGAGTGGCATCCTCACTTCGGAGTACCAGATCGACCCCCGCCACTCGTGGTTGCTCGCGGCTGCCGAGAAGAATCTGCCGATCTGGGTGCCGGGCTGGGAGGACTCGACGCTCGGAAACATCTTCGTCGCGGGGGTCGTCCGCGGCGAGTACGACTACTCGCTGGTGAAGAGTGGCACCGAGTACATGGGCGCGTTGATCGACTGGTACAAGGAGAACGATCAGCGGCATTCCATGGGCTTCTTCCAGATCGGCGGCGGCATCACCGGCGATTTCCCGATCTGCGTGGTGCCGTTGATGAACCAGGATCTCGGGTGGAGCGTCCGCACCTGGGGCTATTTCTGCCAAATTTCCGAGGCTTCCATGTCGTACGGCTCCTACAGCGGGGCGCCTCCCGGAGAGAAGATCACCTGGGGCAAGCTCAGCGTGGACACGCCGCGCTTCGTCATCGAGTCGGACGCCACCATCGTGTTTCCGCTGATCGCGGCCTATCTGCTCGACTACTAACCGCGAGCTCGGACTTTCCGGAACGCCGATCGGCACGACCGATCGGCGTTCCGTCCTTTCGGGGGACCGAGCCGGCGTGGTTTTTGCCGCTTTCGCGCGGTCGGGCGCGCGAGAGCGCTTTCCGTCGTCGTGCCCCGAACGCCCGGGTCTGCTCGGGGGAGGCGCGATTTGTAGAACGCCGGT
>QGUH01000161.1 GCA_003242355.1 Pseudomonadota bacterium | reverse complement strand
GGCGGTTGACGCGAAGCGACGAGGAAGACACGCAGCGCGCGTTGGCGCTCGACCTCGTGGCAGAGCTCGTTTTGCGCATCACGCAAGGGATCCCGACGGCGCAGCTCGAAGCCGAGCGGGGTGAGGAAGTGGCGGCGCGCTTCGAGCCCCTGATCCGCGAGGCCTGGACCCGGCTGAGCGGTGAGCGCCACCACCTCCCGCAGGGGACCTCCGAAGCGGTGCTGGCTCTGGCACGCGCGGAATTGGCCGATTTGGGCCCTCTCTCCGAGCTCCTTTCGGATCCCACGGTTACGGAGATCGCCGTCGTCGGTCCGCGGCGCCTGACGGTGTCGCGCGGCGGGCGGCAGTCGCTCGCGCCGGCCGGGTTCTCGGGCGAACAGGCGCTTCGCTGGGCGCTCGCTCGCCTCTGCGCGGCTTCCGGCGAGCCGATGCGTCCGGACGAGACGGAGCTCGAGCGAAGGTTCGCCGACGGGATGCAGCTTTCGGCGGTGCTTCGTCCCGGAAGGGAATCGCTCGTCCTGTTGCGTCGTCCGCGTCGGCTTTCGGGCTCGCTCGACGATCTCGTGAGGCGGGGGACCATCTCGCGCGCCATCGCCACGTTCTTGCAGCAGTGCCTTTCGGCACGGCTCAACCTGCTCGTCGTCGGGCCACGCGATGGCGGCATCGATCTCGTGGTGGGTGCCCTCGCGTCCGCCGTTTCGGACGAGGAGATCCTTTGTGCGGCCGATTTCGAGCTCGGGCCCGAGCATCAGGGCCGCCGTATCCCGCTCGGCGCCACTTCCGAGCAGGCGAGCCGCGCGATCGGCTTGGCTGCCCGCGTGCCGCTCGGGCGCCTCTTGGTCGAGGTCGGGACCCCACCGCTCACCAGCGCCGTGTGCGCGGCGATAGCCGACGGGGCGGATGGGGTCATCGCGTGCCGAACGGCTGGCTCACTTCGACGCGGCCTGTCGCGCATCGTTTCGGACATCGCGTCGACGCGCAGCTTGTCGGCTGCACGAGAGCTCGTGGCCGGCTCGTTCGAGATCGCCATCGAGGTCGCGCGCCTCCGGGACGATCGCTACCGCGTGCTGCGCATCGCCGAGGTCACCGGAACCCACGGCGACGAGCTCGCGGTGTCCGACGTCTTCACCTTCATCCCCGATCGTACGGCGGCCGGTGGCCTCATCGAGGGAAGCTTCGTTCCGTGCGGCGCCACGCCGCCCGTGGCCGAAATGCTGCGCGCCCGCGGCGCCATCTTCGACAGCGCCCTCTTCAGCCGACCGCCGTCACGTTAGCGCGAAAGGAACGGTGCACGAACGGGCGTCCGTTCGCCGGCGTCGCCGGGACGACGGCGGCATTCGCGCCCGACCGCCTGCGCACGGAGCGACCATTGGCGCGCACGATCCCCCGAACGGTGGGGAGCACGCGAGAGCTCCACTTTCCGACGAGAAGGCCAGAAGGCTCGATCAGGCGCCCGCAGTGCTCGCGAGCTTCTGCCCCATCTTGCGGCGCTTGAACGCGCTCAGCTTGTCGATCATCAGCACGCCGTTCAGGTGGTCGAGCTCGTGCTGGATCGCCACGGCGAGCAGCCCATCGGCCTCGAGCTCGAACGGGCGCCCCTCGCGATCGAGGGCGCGGACCCGCACGCGCTCGGCGCGCTTGATCTCCTCGCTCACGCCGGGCAGCGACAGGCACCCTTCGCTCCACATCTGGGTGCCGCGCGACTCGACGATTTCGGGATTGATGAAGATCCGCAGATCGCTCGGCTCGTCCTCACCGGCGCAATCGACCACGAACACCCGCAGGCTCACGCCAATCTGCGGCGCGGCCAGCCCGCAACCCTTCGAGGCGTACATGGTTTCGGCCATGTCATCCACGAGGGCCCGGATCTCGTCCGTCACCTGCTCGACCGGCTTCGCGATCTCCCGCAGGCGCGGATCGGGGTACTTGAGAACGGTGCGCGTGGCCATTAGACAGCGTCCAATCTAACACCCCTTCGAGGGGGCGGCAATCGCGTCACCCTGGGTGCGTTCTTCCCGCGCGCTTCGGGTACACGAGCGGGCCCCACACGTAGGCATCCGTTCCGCTCGCCTCCCAGCGCGGGGGATCGATGCGCGGAGCGTCCGCCGGGTTCTCGGGGCCGGCCCAATCGACGGCTCCCGGACGCCCGCGGGGGCCGAGTAGCCGTGGCGCGATGAACACGTGCAGCTCGTCGACCGAGGCATTCGCGAGCAAGCTTCCGGCGAGCTCTGCGCCCCCTTCGCAGATCACGCTCACCACGTCCCGCGCTGCGAGCTCCTTGAGTGTCGCCAAGGTGTCGCAACGCCCTTCGGCCGTTGCCGGCACCACGAGCACGCGGACTCCCATCGACTCGAGAGCTTCGGAGGTGGCTCGCGAGCCTTGGGGCGTGGTCACGACGCAGGTCGGCACCTGGGCCGCCGTTTGAACGATCTGGCTCGAGAGCGGCAGGCGGAGCTTGCTGTCCACGATGACGCGCACCGGGTTGCGCCCCGGAACGTCGCGCACCGTGAGCCGCGGATCGTCGGTGAGCACGGTGTTGATGCCGATCATCACCGCGTCGTGGTGGGCGCGAAGCGTTTGAACCCGGAGCCGCGACTCTTGGCACGTGATCCACTTCGAGGCGCCGCTGCGCGTCGCAATGCGTCCATCGAGCGAGACGGCGAGCTTGAGCGCCAGGTACGCGGTGCCGAGCGTGATGAACTTGGCCCACGGCTTGATGAGCTCGCGTGCCTGCTCCTCGAGCACTCCTTCGACGACCTCGATCCCCGCTTCGCGCAGGCGCTCGGCCCCGCCGCCACGAACGCGTGGGTTCGGATCGCGGGCGCCGATGACGACGCGGCGCACGCCCGAGGCGAGGATCGCATCGACGCAGGGCGGCGTCCGGCCCTCGTGATTGCAGGGCTCGAGCGTCACGTAGAGCGTCTTGCCGCGCGCGTTCTCGCCCGCCTTCTTGAGGGCCACGATTTCGGCGTGGTCCATCCCCGCCGCCTCGTGATAGCCCTCGGCGATCACCGTGGCCCCGTCCGCGACGACGGAGCCCACGTGCGGGTTGGGGGAGGGATCGCCGTTTTTCCCGAGCTCGAGGGCGCGCGCCATGAGCTGGGCGTCGATGTCTGCCGGCGTGGTCACGAGTCACTCCGGGAACGAACGAGCTTGCTCATCTCGAGCATGAACTCGTCGATGTCGCGGAAGGAGCGGTAAACGCTGGCGAATCGGACGTAGGCGACCTCGTCCAGCTTCTTCAAGCGGTCCATGACGCGCTCTCCGATGACGAGCGAGGGGATTTCTTTTTCGCCACTCTCTGCGAGCTCTCGCTCGAGCTCGGCCGCCTGCTCTTCGAGGGCATCGGCCGAGACCGGGCGCTTGTTGCACGCTACGCGCATTCCCCGCAGCAGCTTCTCTCGATCGAACGGCTCGCGGTGCCCGTCCTTCTTCACCACCACGGGCAGCTGATGTTCCACGCGTTCGTACGTCGTGAAACGACGTTTGCACGCATCGCACTCGCGGCGCCTCCAGGTGACGGTGCCGCCCGCCCCCAGTCGGGAGTC
This sequence comes from Pseudomonadota bacterium, assembly GCA_003242355.1. Taxonomy (GTDB): domain Bacteria; phylum Myxococcota_A; class Polyangia; order Polyangiales; family Polyangiaceae; genus PMG-095. Next base: position 3,666 of record QGUH01000161.1, on the reverse strand, counting down.
CACGACACGGCTGTCCATTTCGCGACAGTACGGGCACTGCATCGCCGTGCCAAGGCCCTCGGTCGCTCAGTCCTCGAACGCCGAGAAGATGAGCGTCGCGTTGGTGCCGCCGAAGCCGAAGGAGTTGGACATCACGTGCCGCACGCGGCGCTCGCGTGCGCGCAGAGGCACGAAATCCAGCTCCGGAGCTTCGGGGTCCAGATCCTCGAGATTGACCGTCGGGGGGACGATGCCGGTCTCCATCGCCTTCAAGCACACCCCCGCTTCGACGGCGCCCGCTGCTCCGAGCAAGTGACCCATCATCGACTTGGTGGAGCTCACCCACACCTTCTTGTCGAGGGCGTGGGCGCCGAACACTTCGGCGATGGCCTTGGCCTCTTCGATGTCTCCCGGCGGCGTCGAGGTGCCGTGGGCGTTGATGTAGTCGATGTCCTCCGGCGCGAGCCGCGCGTCGCGGAGCGCGAGGCGCATCGCGCGGGCCGCTCCTGCGCCGTTCGGAGCGGGTTTGGTGATGTGGTATCCGTCGCTCGTCGCCCCGTATCCGACGACTTCGGCGAGGATGCGGGCACCGCGTCGCTTGGCGCGGGTCAACGTCTCGAGCACCAGCGTGCCGGCGCCTTCGCCGCAGACGAAACCGTCCCGCGCGCGGTCCCAGGGGCGGCTCGCGCGCTCGGGCTCGTCGTTGCGGCGGCTGAGCGCGAACATGGCGCTGAACCCGCCGATGCCGATCGGGGTGATCGTCGCTTCCGCGCCGCCCGCGATCATCACGTCTGCCTCGCCCCGTTGCATCCAGCGGAGCGCTTCGCCGATCGCATGCGCGCTCGACGCACACGCGCTGGTGTGCGCGAAGCTCGGGCCGCGCAGCCCGAACGCGATCGAAACCTGACCTGCCGCCATGTTCGCGATCAGCGAAGGAATGAAGTAAGGGCTGACCTTGCCGGGGCCCTTCTCCTTGAGCGTCAACGTGCAGCGCTCGAGGTTCTCGAGCCCGCCGAGCCCCACACCGATGAAAACGCCGGTGCGATCGCGCTCTTCTTCGGTCAGCTCGAGCTGGGCCTGATCGAGCGCCATGCGCGTCGCGGCCATGGCGAACGGGATGAAGCGCGAGACTTCCTTGATCTTCTTTCGCTCCATGAACGCGGCCGGATCGAAGCCCTTCACCTCGGCCGCGATGCGCGTCGCGTACTCCGGGCCACACTCGAACAGGGTGATGGGGCCAACCCCGCTCTCACCGCGGATCAACGACTGCCAGCTCGCTTCCGTGCCCACGCCGTTCGGCGTGACGAGCCCCATGCCAGTGACTACGACGCGCTCCATGTGCTCCTTGGTCTCGCACCAATTTTCTGGGTGAATGGCGGCAGCGTGCCTCGAAAATCCGGAGCGTGCCGCCTCCGCAGGTCGAATCCGCCCGCTTTCACGGCGTCACCCCGTCTCGCCCGCTCGGTCTTTCAGGGCTTTTCGTTTCTGGCTCGACCTTCCCGAGTGGGGGGGACGCGGAGGAGGTTTCGGGGCACGAGGCCCCGAAACCGAACGCGACGAGCATGCGCATCGTCCTCCGCAGCCCGAGTCGGGCACCCGTCGAACCCTTTCCGAGCTCGACCGAAACGCGCCTGAGCAGGACTCGTCGGGCGAAGAGGACGGCCGCCTAGTTGTTCAGATGCTTTTCGATGTAATTGACGGCGTCCTGGACAGTCCGGATCTTCTCCGTGTCCTCGTCCGGAATATCGATCTCGAACGCCTCTTCGAACGCCAGCACGAGCTCCACCAGCCCGAGTGAATCCGCGCCGAGATCATCGATGAATGTGGACTCCGGCTTGATGTCCTTCTCGTCGACGTCGAGCTGTTCCTTGATGATGCGCTTCACTTCGGCCGTGATATCGCGACCTTCAGCCATTGGTCATTCTCCAGGGGGCGCGTCTACACTAGACTCGTGCCCTTTGCTATGCGTTTTTGAGTTCAGAGGGATTTTCCCGAGAGCTTACATGTACATGCCGCCGTTCACGCGCAGCGACTGGCCTGTGATGTAGCCGGCTTCGTCGGACGCGAGGAACACGGCAGCCGCGGCGACCTCCGCGGGGGTTCCCGTTCGGCCGAGGGGAATCTTCGTCGAGATATCCTGCTTCTGCTCTTCCGTGAGCACGGCCGTCATGTCCGTGTCGATGAACCCCGGGCTGATGGCGTTCACCGTGATTCCGCGAGAGGCATACTCGCGCGCGAGCGACTTCGTGACGCCCAGCAAGGCGGCTTTCGAGGCCGCGTAGGCCGTCTGCCCCGCGTTGCCCATCTCGCCGACGACGCTCGACACGAACACGATTCGCCCCGTCCGAGCGCGCATCATCGGCTTGATCGCGGCACGCGCCGACGCGATCGCGCCGCGCAGGTTGACCGCGAGAATGCGTTCGAGATCTTCGTCGCGCAGCCGAATCAGAAGGCCATCGATGGAAATGCCCGCGTTGGCGATCAGGATGTCGAGCCTGCCGTGGCGCTTTGCAATCTCGGGGATGCGCTGCTCGACCTCCGCGGAGTTCGTAACGTCGAGTTGGACGGCTTCGGCGCGTCCGCCGCTCTCTTCCACGGCGCGCACCGCATCGCGAGCCTGCGCTTCGCCGTTCGCGTAGGCCAGCACCACACGCGCACCGTGCCGCGCGAGCCCTTCTCCGATCGCGCGACCGATGCCGCGCGACCCACCGGTCACCAGTGCCACTTTGCCGCTGAGGTCGAACATGAGCTCCCGCTTCCCGTCGGTGTTGCTGGAATGCGGCCGTGTTTACCACGGCGCTTCCAGAATCAAGCCGCGAATTACGGCGCCAGGCCACGACGCGCCGCGCCGTTCTCCGCGGTTCGGGATTTCACCGGGGGCAACCGGGGTCACGGCAGGGAACGGAGCGAGGCGGCCCGGCCGCAGAATCAGCCGAGAAACGTGGGGATCTGCTCGATCCCGGCGGAGTCGCCGACGCTCAACACCGCGATGCGTTTATCGATGCGCTTGACGAGGCCTGCGAGCACCTTGCCCGGACCGATCTCGAGCGCGTGCGTCACCCCGGCCTCGGCCATCGCCGCCACGCTCTGCTCCCAGAGGACCGCCGCGTCGACCTGGCGCACCAGGCAGCTCCGCAACACCTCCGGGTCGTCGTGGGCCGTGGCGTCCACGTTGCTCACGATGGGGAACCGCGGCTTCGAGAACGCGACCGAGGACAGCGCGCCCCCGACCGTACGCGCCGCGCTCGCCATGAGGGAGCAGTGGAAGGGCGCGCTCACGTTCAGCAGAACGGCCTTGAGCTTGCGAGCGGTGGCGAGCTCGACGGCGCGCGTGACGGCGGGCTTCGTTCCGGAAATGACGACCTGCGAGGGCGCGTTGAAGTTCGCCGGCTCGAGAACGTCGTCCTGGCGTGCTTCCTGGCAGAGGGCCTCCACCGTCGCGCGATCACCCCCGAGAATGGCTGCCATGGCGCCTTCTCCCGGCGGAACCGCGTCCTGCATCGCGCGCCCGCGCAGCTCGACGAGGCGCACGGCATCTTCCAGCGCGAGCGCGCTCGCAGCAACGAGCGCGGTGTACTCGCCGAGCGAGTGCCCCGCGGCGAACGCGGGCGTGGGCAGATCCGGGTAGCGTTCGCGGATGGCCGCGAGAACGCCCAGGCTCTCGGAAAAAATGACGGCTTCCTATTG
>QGUH01001137.1 GCA_003242355.1 Pseudomonadota bacterium | reverse complement strand
CTCGTGTGGGCTCCCCTCGGCGGGTTCGTCGTTTCGCTGGCGGTGATCGTGGCGCTGCTCGTGCCACGAGCGACGCAGCCGACGGCGTCGGCGTGGGAGAACACCGCGCTCGAAACGGCGGGCGACTCGCTTTCCGTGCGCCTCGAGGACGACTCGCGCATCGAGCTCTCCGCGTACTCGCGCGTGGAGCTCGCGGGGAGCACGCCGAACGCGTTGCGCCTGCGTCTCGAGCGCGGCTCCGTGCGCTGCAACGTGACCCGTCGCCGGGATCGGCACTTCATCGTCGCCGCCCGCGGCGTCGAAGTGCGCGTGCTCGGAACGCGCTTCAGCGTCTCGATGGCGGACAGTCGCGTGGACGTCGCCGTCGACGAAGGCAGCGTCGAGGTGCGCACTCCCGGGGCCGCGGGGATCACGCGTCGCCTGCTTTCGGGCGAGCGCTGGTCGATCGATCTCGACGTGATGGATCGCGAGCTCGTCTCGGGTGAAACCGCTCCCACACCCGCGCCCTCGCCGAGCACGCGACGAAGATCGCCGCCGGCCTCCGGAAAAGCGCGTCCGGCGCCGTCCGCGGGCGCGAACGACCAGGGGCCGCTGGAGGCGGCTTCCGCGCGCGAGCTGTTCGACTCCGCGAACCTCGCCCGCCGCGCAGGCGACGTGGAAAGCGCCGTCCGTGCCTACGAAATGCTCCTCGCGCGCCATCCGCGCGACGCCCGCGCAGCCCTCGCGGCTTTCGAGCTCGGGCGACTCAAGCTCGAGCGGCTCGGCGATCCGGCGGGCGCCGTCCCCGTGCTCGAGCTCGCCGTCGCGCAGGCGCCGAGCGCCGGGCTTCGGGAAGATGCGTTGGCCCGCCTGGTGCAGGCGCTCGCGGCGAGTGGTGACTACGAGCGCTGCCGCGAAGAGCGGCGCACCTATCTCGAGCGCTACCCGAAGGGTGTGCACGTCGCGACCGTCACGGCTCGCTGCCCCGATCGCTGACGCGCGGGGCGTCGCCCCGAGCGTTGACGCCCCGGCGGACCCGCGTAAAAGCTCCGGCGATGCCGGGTCCGCGCGGACACGCGTCGGTGATCGCCGCGATCCTGCTCGCGGCCGCGCCCCCCGCGCGTGCGGACGAGCGAGCGTGCGGCGCCGGGCGACCGTGGATCGGCATCTCGTTCTCGGGAGACTTCACCGAGAGCTTCCGGCAAAGCGTGCTGCAGGACGTGCGCGCGGGTCTGTCGAGCCACGGAATTGCGGTGTGTCGGAGCCTTCCGGACCGCACCGCGAGTGCGCTCGCCGTGATCCACCTCTCGGCGCGCAGTGACGCCAACGTGGGCGTGAGCGTCGAGGTGCGCGACGCGGTCACGCGCAAGCGCGTGACCCGCGACCTCGAGCTCGGCAAGGTGCCGACGGATGGCCGCGCCTTCGCCGTGGCGCTCGCGGCCGACGAGCTGCTCCAAGCGAGCTGGGTCGAGCTCGCGCTCGAACGCCGGCGCGAGCCGTCGCGCGCGCCTTCGGAGGTTCGGAAGAGCGTGGCCCGTGCGCTACGTGCTTCGGGCGCAGTCCCGCGCGCACGGCTCGGCGCCCGCGCGGCGGCGGAGCGCTTCGGCGAAGGGCAGATGCTGTTCGGCGCCGATGCGGCCCTGCAAGTTCCGGTGTTCGACGGGTTGCGTCTCGAGCTCGCGTTCGGCGCGCGTCAAGGCGCGACCGTTACGTCCACCCATGGGCGCGTGACGAGCAGCGCGCTCGGCGGCGGGCTCGCGCTCGAGCTGCTCTTCGTGGAGCGGCCCCGCTTCGAGAGTTGGCTCGAGGCGGGGGCACGCGCGAGCCACGTGCGCTTCGCTGGGCAACCGAACGAAGACGCCGTCGCCTCGGGTTTTTCGGGAATGGCCGTGTACGCGCGCGGCCGCGCCGGCGCCGCGGTTCGCGTGCTCCGTCCGTGCTGGGGCACCCCGGGCGGCACGGCCTGTCTCTTATACACATTCCCCAGGCCA
>QGUH01001136.1 GCA_003242355.1 Pseudomonadota bacterium | reverse complement strand
TTCTTTTTTTTTGATGCTCTGCCTCCTCCCTGTTCTCTCCATTCCCCTTTTGCGGGTCGGCTCGAATGTGTAAAAGAGCACCCCCCCATTTGGTGGGGGTGGACGCATCCGCGCGCGCCGTGTGCAGCCACTTCCAGCTCTCCAACGCGCACCTCATCAGCAAGGACCGCCACAAGAGCGTCGCCTTCGCGCGTCAGGTCGCGATGTACCTGTGCCGACAGCGCTTGAAGTGCAGCTTCCCCGAGCTCGGCCGCGCTTTCGGCAACCGCGATCACACGACGGTGATGAGCGCCGTGCGTCGCGTCGAGGAGCTGCGCCAGCGCGACCCGCAAGTCAACGCGCACCTCGAAGCCATCGAAGAGCGGCTCGCCTCCTCCGAGACCTAGTCTCCTTCGGTCCACGCGCTCAGGCGTCGGTTCTCGCGAGCGCAGTTCCGCTCCCGCCCCACCGAAGCGAATTCGGCGGAGGCCCCACCCTCAGGTCTTGAGGTCCCAACCCCAAAACGAACGCCCCGTTTCGTCGCCTCTCACCTGGGCGTCACTCCCCGCGAGCGCAGCGAGCCCGCGATGAGCGCAGCGAGTCGTGTCAGGGTGCTCGAGGGGCGGTGAGCGCCTCAAGGAGCACTCCGGTGGGGGCGGGCGGGCGGAGACCAGTCCCGCGACGGACTTCGCCGTTAGCTCTTTTCGTTCGTCAGCGCGCGTCGCTCGCGGCGCCGAGGACTTGATCGAGCGGAACCTTGGCGACGCGCGGACCGGCCGCCGTGTTCGTCCACAGGGTTACGGTCGTGTCGTTGGCGGGAAACACGGTGTCGACGCGCACGACCTTGCCCTTGCGCCCATCGGCGAGAACGACGAGGCGCCGCGCGGTCATGAGCTCGTGGATGCCTCGAAGCGTGGTCACGAGAAAGAGCCTACCGCCCAATGGCCGCGCTGCGCCAGTTCGTTGGTGCACCGCCCGGTCGAGCTTCGGGGCGAACGGCCGCGCTCCGAGACGGGATGAGCGCCGTCCACGTCGCCGCATCTCCGAAAACTGGCGCGCGTCGGCGCCGACCGCTACCGTGCCTCGCACCATGGTCTCGCGGATGGGGCGCCTCCTGCTTTCTGCCGCCCTGCTTCTCGGCTGCAACGCCGCACCGTTCCCGCACCACACCGCGCGGGTGCAAACCGCGCGCATTCCGCCCCCTCCGGACCCCGTTGTCCGGCACTCGGCGCGCGTTTGGCTCGAGCTCGATCCCGGCGTCGTGCCCTCGCAGTGCGTCACGCCGCCCGGGAAGCGGCTCATTTGTTTCGAAGATGTCCAGCAGTCGCTCGCGAAGGCGCTCGCCCGCTCGCTGTGGACGAGCTTTCCCGAGGTCGAGCTGCTCGGCCGCGGCGACCAGCCCGCCCCGGGCGACTACCGGTTGATCGTGAATCTCGAGCTCGTGCCGGTGCCACCGGGCCCTTCCGGCCCCGGGTGGGCCACGCACGCCAAGGGCAGCTTTCGCCTCGTTCGGGGTGGGGTCGTGCTCGCGGGGCAAACGTTCGAATCGCGCTCCCGCGCGGAGTTCGCGTATGGGCGGCCACTCGGCGCTGCCGCTGGCGAGGTCGTGGACGCCATCGCCTTGCACATCGGGAGCGAGCTCGGTCGCGTCCCGGAGTCGAATCCCGATCGCCCCGTCCCGTTGCCCGAGGTCGTCGCGACACCGCTCACGCCGAGTGGTGGGCCCGAGCAGAGCACGTTCGCCGAAGCGACACCGCCGAGTGACGGGCCCGCGCAGGACACGCCCGACGAAGCGACACAGCCGAGTGGCGGGCCCGCGCAGGATACCGCCGACGAAGCGACACACCCGAGTGGCGGGCCCGCGCAGAGCACGCTCGCCGAAGCGACGGAGCCGCCCGCCGAGTCGTGAGCGTTCTCGGCCCCGTAGCGCCTCGAGTCGGGGCTCGCGCACGGCAACGCTCGCCGAAAGGACGCAACTGCCTACCGAATCG
>QGUH01001135.1 GCA_003242355.1 Pseudomonadota bacterium | reverse complement strand
GGGAGGGGGGGGAAGCGGGCCGGGGCGCGGGAAAACGGTTGGCGGGGGGGGTGCTCGCGGGGCGGCGCGCCGCTCGAGGAGGGCTCCGGCAGCGACGAGTGTGCGGGACGCTAGTCCCGGGGCGCCATGGGGCGTCTGCCCGCTACTCGCTGCCCGGGAACGGTACAGGCGCTTTTTCCGGAGCGGGACACGGGGCTCGAACCCGCGACCCCGAGCTTGGGAAGCTCGTGCTCTACCAACTGAGCTAGTCCCGCGGAAGCGACGGGAACAGTAGCGCGGCGTCGCGTCCAGGGAAAGGGGGAAATGGTGGGAGGCGCGCTCTTGACCTTCGACGAGCGGCTGGCATAAACGCGGGCAAGCGCGCTTGGAGTTCGTTTTTCCCAACCCAATCCCATGAAGATCGCGACTGTCCGTTCGGTGTGTGAGTGCCAGGCCCGGCTCGGCGCGGATCTCGACGAGAGGTATGTCGCGATCCGAGGGTGGGCGAAGGAGCCGCGCCGCGGGCGCGAGCTCCCCGCGCCCGCGAACACCATTGGCGCCGGCCAGGCCCGCTTCGACGTCGCGTGGATGTGCCCGGTGTGCACCCGCAACGTGCTCCGCTCGTTCGAGGCTTCCGGCCTCGCCTTCCGCGAAGAGCGCAAAGCGGGCTGAGCGCCGCGGCGCATTACCAAAACGCGGCGTCCGGCGGGTTCCACCAGCACGGGCCCTTGTGGGCGATGGCGTGGGCGGCGCGCTCGCGAATGCTCGCCATGGCTTCGGCGGAGAGCGGCTGGAAGCTTTCGGCCGCGGCGAGCGCCGCGTCCTGCTCGTTGGGGAAGCTCATTCCGAGCAGCGCGACGTCGGGGTCGAGCGTCAGCGTGTAGTGGACGCACTCGCTCACGCTGAGCCGCGGCAGCGTGGGGGAGGATTCGTCGGCACCTCCCGAGCTCAGCTTCCCGCGCGGTCGGTTCGCGAGCGGGCGACCATAGCCTTCGGTGTCGCCGAGCAGCTTGCCCGCGCCGAAGGTCTTGAAGCAGACCGTTCCCACGCGCAGCGTGCGCGCTAGCGGCAGGATCTCGTCCACGTAGCGGGTATCGACGTAGGGACCGACCGGAAAGAGCGCGATGTCGAGCTTGTTGCTCGTGAGCGCGGCGCGTAGGGCAGCCGGATCGTGCGCCGAGATACCGACGAACCGGCAGCGCCCCTGCGCGCGGCACGCTTCGAGCTCGTCCCAAACGCCACCGGGGCGCGCGAGCTCGTTCCACTGCTCGAGCGAGCGCACGCCATGGAGCACGAAGGCGTCGGCGGCGTCCAGGCCGAGCCGCTCGAGGCTTTCCCCGATTTGTCGGGCGACGGGGCGGTCGAAGTGGTCGACCTTGTCGATGACGAAGACGCCCGAGCGGCGTCCAGCGAGCGCGGCGCCCACGACGCGCTCGCTGTAGCCATCCTCGTAGCTCGGCGCCGTATCGACCAGGTTGAGCCCGAAGTCGAGGGCTCGCCGCAGCGTGGCGACGAGCGTGTCGAACGCGACTGCACGATCGGCGATGTCACCGATGCCGATGCGCGTCGCCGCGAACCCGGTGCGACCGAGCTCGCGATACGGCGCGAAGCGCGGCCCGCTCAAAGCGGCTCGCCCGAGAACTTGAGCGGGGGATCCTCGTTCTCCACGAGGTAGTAGAAGCGCTTGCGGAACTCCTCCGGCGACAGTCGCGCGATCTCCGCGATCTTCGCGACTTCCTGCGGATCGTCGAAGTCGTCGCGGCGAAGCCTGAGCATGTAGCGGCGCGCGATCTTGTACTGCTCGGTGTCGATGTCGACCATGCGCACGCGCGTGCGTCCCGTCTTCGGATCGAGCATGTCCTCGAAAAGCACGGGACGGAACTTGCCCGCCTGGATGGTCACCATCGCGCCGGAGCCGCCCTCGATCAGGTACTTGGCGGCGCAGTAACCGAGGTCGCGCGTGTACTCCATGTCGAAGGGAATCGGGTCGGTGC
>QGUH01001134.1 GCA_003242355.1 Pseudomonadota bacterium | reverse complement strand
ACTTGCGCCGCGTCGCGCTCGAGCTCTGGCTCGCGCGCACCATCGGCATCACCGCCGACGTTCTCTGGATCGCCGCGCTCGTGACGTGTTGGGTCCAGGCCCACCGCGCGCGTCGCTTCGCCGATCGCGTCGGCATTCAGCTCGCGCGCCGTGCGCCTGCCGCCGAAGGCTCGACCCCGGCTCCGCGAGAGGAGTGAGGCGCGTCTACCGAGCCGACCAACGCTCCGCGCGGCGACGAGCCCGTGCGGCGAAGCCCCTGGGGGGCGTCCGGTTGCCGAGCCTGACTACTGAGGCGGTGCGGGAGGCGGGAGCGTTTGGGCCGGGCGCTGCTCGAGACAGCGCTCGATGCCGCGGACGAGCTCGGGATCGGCCTCTTTGGGAAGCCGCGGCTTGCCCATGACGTTGGTGAAGATGCGGTCCCACGTGACCGAGTCCGCCCCGAAGCTCAACCAGACGAACATCGCGCGACCCTTGATGTTGGCGTCCGGGACGCCGCCGCCCTTGCCCCCGAACCACGCGCGCGAGTCGCTCGAGTTGTTGCGGTTGTCGCCGAGCACCCAGGTTTCACCCGGTTTGACGCGATAGGGCCCCTGCTTGCCCGAGAAGCCGACGTCCTCGTAGAGCGTGAGGTAGGAGTAGTCGCCGAGATACTCCACGAAGAGCTCGCCGCGCTTCTTGTAGGAGTCGCTCCCTTCGGTGAACTCGTAGGTGCCCACACGGCAGCTCGGCACACGCCAGCCGTTGATGATCGGGTGCCCGCCGTCGACTTCGAGCACGTCGCCCTCGAGCGCGATCACGCGCTTGATGAAGTCCTGGCTCTTCGCGTGGGGATTGGGGTCCGGGTACTCGAAGACGATGATGTCGCCGCGCTTGGGCGGCAAACTGGGGAGGATACGGTAGCCCGTATAGGGAACGAGCGGACCGTACGCGAGCTTGTTCACGAAGATGTGGTCCTGAATCTGCAACGTGGGCAGCATCGAACCACTCGGGATCTTGAAGGCCTCGACGACGAACGCGCGCAGCAAGAGCGCGATGGCCAGGGCGACGGCGATCGACTCGACGTATTCCCGGAGCTCGCTCTTCTGCCAGCGCCCGAGGTGCTTCGTCACGAGCTCGCCGGCTCGCTCGTACGCGCTCGTGAATGCTTCTGGATCGAACTTCTCGCGGTCGATTTCGTCCCGCAGTGCCTCGACGGAGTCGGCGACCTCCTCACGGGTGGCCGCGGAAACCAGTTGCTCGATTTCGGCGCGCTTGCGGCGGAAGATGCGATCGGCTTCCTCCACGAGCTGCGTGGCGGCCTCGAAGTCTCGGCGCAAGTCCTTCGGCACGTCGAGCCGCGCCGCGCTCCCGAGGTAGGCGGCGAACGGCAGATGGTGGCGATAGCGGTACAGCACCATCTCGTACGCCGCGAAGAACACGATGATCGCGGGAACCCGTTGGTCCCGAATGAGCCAGAGGAACTGCTCGAACGCCGACGTCGGGACGAAATCCTGCCCCGGAGCGAGCAGGGTGACCGTCAAGTAACCGAGAACGGCCGGCACCAGGAGGAACCACAGGGGCCAGAAGATGAGGCGATAGGTCTTTGCGGTCACGGGGCTCGCGCCGGTCGGCCCGGCCGTTTTAGTCGGTGAAACCTGCATGGGCAACATCGGAGGCGCGCGAGGCGCTCACGGACGATCCCCGAGCAGCGCGAGCACGTCGACGCGCGCGGACCCGCCGTTCGGCGGAGGCGCGGACCGCCCGGCGGCAGCGCTGTTGTCGAGGACGAGGTAGTACCGCCCCGGGGTTACCAGGACGTAGCGCTTCCACACGCCGTGCTTGGGGACTGGCTCGTCGAGCAGGGCGGGCGTGGGGGGCACGGCGGGCCCTTCTGCGTGGATATAGCTTCGAATCATGGTCCGTCCAGCGGCTTCCCCGACCAGAAGCGCATCTACGACAGCGGCGCCGTCGAGGGCGATCGGGAGATACAGGGCCTGAT
>QGUH01001133.1 GCA_003242355.1 Pseudomonadota bacterium | reverse complement strand
TCGTCGTCGTCATGGCTCTCGTCGTGCGCCCTCCACGCGTGGCGGCGGGCCGCTCGGCCCGAAGGCTACACCGAAATGCCGGGGAGGTCTCGACGGTCAATCGAGCAGACGTCCGAGCACCCGGATCATCGGCTCCACGTCGGCAACGGCCGCCATCTCGCGGCACGAGTGCATGCTCAACATCGGGTTGCCCACGTCCACCGTACGGATGCCGAGGCGCGCCGCGGAAATCGGGCCAATGGTGGAGCCACACGGCATGTCGTTGCGCGAGACGAAGCGTTGGGGCGAAAGCCCCTCGGCGCGGCACGCCGCGACGAAGGCGGCCGCTCCGCTCGCTTCGGTCGCATACGACTGATTCACGTTGAACTTGATCACGGGCCCTTTGCCCAGCAGGGGCCGGTGCTGCTTGTCGTGCTTGTCGGCGTAGTTCGGGTGCACGGCGTGGGCCATGTCCGCGGAAACCAACAGCGAGCGCGCGAACGCTCGGGCTTTCGCATCCCGCGGCGCGTCGGGAGCCGCGAGCGCGAGCCGCTCGAGCACTTGCTCGAGAAACGCCGAGCGCGCTCCGGTCGCGCTCTGACTACCCACTTCCTCGTGGTCGTAGAGCGCCACGACGCGCGTGTGCTCCACGGGCCGAGTTGCTCGCAGCAGCGCCGCCGTCGCCGCGTGACACGACGCCAGATTGTCGAGCCGCGCGGAGAACAGAAACTCGCCGTTGGCCCCGCCGATTGCACCAGGCGTGACGTCGAACAGGCACAGGTCGAAGCCGAGCACGTCTTCGGGGCGCACGTCGGAGACGCCTCGTGCCGCGAGGAGTCGCTCGATCAGCTCGGGCGGATTTTCGTGCTCGAGACCGAGCACGGGGGCCAGGTGCTGCTGCGTGTTGAGCGTGAGCCCCTCCTTGTTCACCTCGCGATTCAAGTGGATGGCGAGGCTCGGCACGCGGCACGTTGCCTCGGGCAGCCGCACCAGCATTTCCGATCCATCGGCGAGCACCAGGCGCCCCGCGATCGACAGGTCGCGGTCGAGCCAGGTGCCGAGCAGCACGCCTCCGTACACCTCGACGGAGAGCTGCGCGTAGCCGACGTTGTCGAATCGGGCGGCGGGTTTCACCCGGAGGTTGGGCGAGTCCGTGTGGGCGCCGATGAGCCGAAAGCCCGTTTGGGCCGGCGGATGCATCCCGAGCACGAATGCGATCACGCTGCCGCCGCGCACGACGTAGCCGCGCGTTCCGGGCGCCATCTCCCAGCCGTCGCGCTCGTCGAAGGCGCGAAATCCTCCCGCTTGGAGGCGGGAGACGACCTCGCCGACGGCGTGGTACGGGCTCGGCGAGCGGTCGATGAAGGAAAGCAGGTCCCGCGCGGCGTCGCGGGCGACGTCCGGTGCCTCTTGGGAGTGCATCCCTCGACTATATACTTCCGTCCCGCCCATGCTCAGCCCATCCGTCCGCGTCCATGGCTTCAGCTCCGAGGAATGGACGCGGCTCGCCGAAGTGGTCCGCCCGCCGTTCGGAGGAACGCGGAGCGATCACGGTGCGCGCTTCGGCGTGGTCGCCGTGGCCTCGGGCGAGCGGTTGCAAGCGCTCGCCTCGACGCGGTCGGTCGCGATCGACACCACCGATCACCCCTGGCCGCTTCCTCTCGAGGAGCTCGCGGCGCGCCATCGCGCAGCGTGGGCGGCGCGCCTCTCCGAAGGGAGCCTCGAACGGCTCGCGAATCGCTTCGGCGCGCGGCTCCGTCGCGAAGACACCGGAACGTCCCAGTTGCTCGAGCTTCTCGGCATCCTGCGGGAGCTCGAACGCGAAGGAGAGCTCGCGGTGTGGCCCTGGCCGATCGCCGAGTGGCCGATTCCGACGGAGCGCGCCGTCGTGCGCGCGCTCGACGCGCTGTGCCCACCCGACCACGTGGCGTTGCTCGGCGTGTTCCACGGAGGCGACCTGAACACCCCCGCTTCCTTATACCAATTCCCGACCCACCGAACC
>QGUH01001132.1 GCA_003242355.1 Pseudomonadota bacterium | reverse complement strand
AAGGCCCGGTTCGTTTTCCGTGCCCCCCGGCGTTGCCCACTGAGCCGGGTTTGCCGTCGCCGCCTTCGTCGCCCTTGTCTCCGCCGTTGTCGACGTCGGGGGGAGTGACGTTCACGGAGGGAAGACCTGGAGCTCCAGAGAACCCAGGCGACTCCTTCTGACCGGGGCCGCCACCACCTCCCTTGGAGCCGCAAGCGCTCTCCGATGGCCATGTTCCCCCGAAGTTACCCTGCGGAGGATCGCCGCACATGGCGTCAGTGCCCGCCTGATCTTCCCCCGGCTCCGGCGCATCTTCTCCCTTCGCCCCTGGCTCCCCCGGCGCGCCGTCGCCGCCCTTGCCGGCGATCACCGTCACATTGCGCAGCACGACGTTCTCGCTGTCGCGCACGATCATGCCGAAGCTGCTCCCGCCAGGCGTGCTCGCGTCCTCCGCGGTGATCTCGAAGTTCTCCAGGCGTAGCCCCTTCGTCACGTCGTCGATGCGCCACGCGACCGCCTCCGGCGACGTCAACCGCGCCTTCAAGTCCGTGTCCACCGACCAGTCCCCGCACTTGAACGCGCCGAATATCTCCATGCCGTCGTGCTCGTCGTCCAGCGCGATGCTCTCCTCGTATGCGCCGCCGTCCGCGCACACGTACAGCCGATTGGGCGTGTCTCCTTTCGCGGCTTGCGCGGCTGCCTTGCCGATGCTCGCGAACGGCCGACTTCGCGTGCCGTCTCCGCTCGTGTCGGAGCCGTTCTTCGCGCTCACGAACAATCCGTGCTCCTCGTCGATGCACAGGTCACTCAGGCTGCCCGTCGTCTCCGTGCATGGAACCGGGCCCGCTCCGCCCACTCCCCCGTTGCCAGCGTCGCCTCCACTGCTGCCGCCCGTCCCCACGGCGCCGCTCCCACCTGACATCGTCGCGCCACTGCCACCTGCTCCACCCGTGCCGCCTGCGTTGCCGAGCCGGCTTCCGGCGCTGCCACCGCTCTGAAGACAATCCGCGTCCGTGTCACATCCCTCGAACGGCTCGACACAGCTCATCGTGCCGGCCAGAGCCGCCGTGGATACCCCCACCAAGACAGCGCGCGCGGACCAGGCGAGACACGGAGCGCGTCGCGAGCGACCGTCTGGGTTCACACCCGCGATCGGTTGCGCACGCCGTTCCGCCATCTCACTTCTCTACCGTCGACGCCCTTATGGCACCGAAAGCTGCGCCCCGGCCACCCCCGGGTTGCCCGCGGGCGCCTTCTCACCGTCGGCCGTTCCGCCCTCACCCCCAGGGCCTCCCGTCCCCGTCTGCAACATCGTCCCGTTCATGCGCGTCGGCGCCGCTCCCGAATACACCAGCGCGTACGACGGACCGCCGTTGCCTCCGGCGCCCGCGCCGCCGCGCCCTCCGTTGCCTCCGCGGCCACCCGCGCCGGCCTTGCCGATGCCGTTCTCCGCGTCTCCAGCGCCGCCCGGCGCGCCCTCCCCACCGAGACCGCCCGCGCCACCATCGCCGCCTTTGCCGCCTTTGCCCCCCGCGCTCGCCTTGAGCAACACATTGTCGAGCCGCACGCTGCTCCTCCACGAGAGCAGCGCCACCGATGCGCCACCTCCGCCTCCGCCGCCACCGCCCTTACCGCCGCAGCCGCCCATGCCGCCTGCTCCGCCGCTCGCACCGATGCACCCCGCCTTGTCCGTCGCGTGACTCGCGCCACCTCCGCCACCACCCTGGCCAGGGAAGCCATTCGTGCCGCTGCCTCCCTCCGGCGCTGGCGTGAAGCCCTCCGCTGAAAACTCGCCTTTCTCGCTCGTCGGTTCTCCGTGCTCCCCGGCGTTGCCCACTGAGCCGGGTTTGCCGTCGCCGCCTTCGTCGCCCTTGTCTCCGCCGTTGTCGACGTCGGGGGGAGTGACGTTCATCATGGGGCGACCGGGATCGCCTGCGGCGCCCAAGTCCTCCTTCTTGGCGATACCACCACTGCCGCCTCGTGCGCCGCATGCGCTGTTGGAA
>QGUH01001131.1 GCA_003242355.1 Pseudomonadota bacterium | reverse complement strand
TTCGGCGCTTTGCCTCCTCCCGATGCTCGCAGCGCCCCGGCTGGCCCACGCCGTGGCGAGTGGGGAGTTCTATTCCGGGACACAGTATGGCTACGGCCGCTTCGAAGCGCGCATCCGCTTCGCGGGCGGCGACGGCGTCGTCAGCTCGTTCTTCCTCTGGAAGGACGGTTCCGAGGTCTCGGGGACGTTCTGGAACGAGCTCGACTTCGAAAAGGTCGGCGCCGACTGTCACGTCGAAACCAACGCCATCTTCGGCAATCCCCCGGGGAACCACAGCCAGCGGCACACCGACCCGTCGGACGCGTGCGACGGCTATCACGTCTACGCCTACGAATGGACGCCCGACGCCATCGTGTGGCTCGTCGACGGTGTGGAGATCCGCCGTGAAACGGGCGCCACAGCGGCGGCGTTCGCCGAGAACGCGCCCGGCATGCAGTTTCGCTTCAACGTGTGGCCCGGCGACGCGAGCTTCGGCGGCAACTTCAGCCCCGACATCCTCCCCGTGCACCAGTACGTCGACTGGGTGCAGTACTCCGCGTACGAAGGCGGCCAGTTCACGCTGAAGTGGCGCGAAGACTTCGATGGAGGCGCGCTGCCCTCCGGATGGCTCACGGGCAACTGGCCCTCGCCGAAGAACAAATCCACGCACCATCCCGGCAACGTGAACGTCATCGACGGCCATCTCGTCATCTCGCTTACGGCCGACGACGCCGTGGGGCCCGCCGGCGCCATGCCGGGGGACGGCGGTTCCGGCGGTGAGCCCGCGACCGGCGAAGGTGGTTCGGCGGGCAGCCCCGCTTCCGGAGGCGCCCCCAGCGCGAACGGTGGCTCGGACTCCACGGGCGGCATGACCGCGAATGGCGGCTCCGATTCGGGCGGCGCTCCGAGCGCGAACGGCGGTTCGGATTCGGGACAAGGGGCGAGCGCAAGCGGCGGCTCGGATCCCGCCCCTGGCGCAAGCGGCGGCTCGGATCCCGCCCCTGGCGCAAGCGGCGGCTCGGACCCCGGCAGTAGCGCTCCGAGCGGCGGCTCCACTTCGGGAAGCACGGCAAACCCAGGGGCCACCACGGGAGGCACCGTGGGCGCTTCGGGCGCTGGCCCGTCCGCGAGCAGCGGCGGCGCTTCGAGCGTTGGGGGCAACACTTCCGGTCAAGCGGCGTCGCCTCCTGCGGACTCGGGCGGCTGCAGCCTCACGCGCACGGGCGCGGGACACTCTGGAATCGCGCTCGGCATGCTCGGCCTCGGGTTGCTCTTGGGGGCTCGGCGTCGCTTCACGCGCGGTCGGCGCACGCGCAGCGGGGCTGGCGAAGCGTCCTGAGCCGATCGACGAGGGGCCGGAGCGGAGCCACGAGCTCCGCGTCCCGAGCAATCGACACGAGCGACCTCGCGACCGCGCGGCACGCGTCGGTCTCGAAGTGCAGGACGCGCAGAACCGGCCGCGGGCACGCGCGCCGCGAGCGACCTTACGACCGCGCGGGCGCGCGTCGACCGCGAAGCGCGAGCTGCGGCAAGCCAGCAGCTCGCGCGCGCCATCAGAATTGCGACAGGAACTCCCACGCCTCGCGGGGAACCCAGCTTTCGTTCTGGCCGCGATCTTTCTCGGTGGGGTTGTGGTCGCCGTCGAAGGCGCACCAACGCACCGGGTAGCCCTCCTTGCACCCTTGATAAGAGGTGCACTGGTGCGTGCCGCTGTCCTCCGAAGGCTCCGGCGGGTTCTGCTGCGTGCAGCCGTTCACCATCACGAAGCGGTCGCGCAGCATGCGCCCCTGCTTGATGTCGAGCACCGAGTCGCGGATGCCGTGCGCCGCAAAATAGGCGATGGGCGTATTGCCGCCGTTGCAGCCGCTGAGCTGCGCGCCCGCGTAGAGCGCCACCGCGCGGAACACGTTCGCCCGCGAGCAGGCGAGCGCGTACGACATCCCCGCGCCGTAGCTGAACCCGGTCGCGAAAATCCGCTTCTTGTCGATGCACAGGTCGCCGAGGAT
>QGUH01000160.1 GCA_003242355.1 Pseudomonadota bacterium | reverse complement strand
CACGGGGTCCCATAGGTGCGCCGGGCATTTTCCCCCCCCCTCCCCAACAGGTGCCGCTTTGTGGCTTTCCGTTCGAATGCCTCTCCCTGGGCGCCTTTCTTTTTTGGCCTTTTTCGGGCGGGCGGCCCGTCGGCGCAGGTCCCCATCAGCTCGGGACCCGCCACGGCCGGCGCCATCGAGAAGATCGTTTTCGGCGTTGGCCACGGCTGTTCCGGGGCCGACACGGCTTCCGTGACGATCGAAATGCCACCAGGAGTCGGCTCCGTGCGCCCCATTCCCTCGAGCGCGCTCGATGGGCTCGCGATCGAGCGGGACGACTCGGACACCGTCGTTTCCGTGACGTGGGAGCGTCGGACGAGCGCCGTGCTCGCATCGGACATGGCCTTCTACGAGCTCGCCGTGCAGCTCAGAGTGCCCAACCAACCCTTCACGACGCTGTTCTTTCCCACCCACCAGACGTGCCTCGGACCCGACGGCGAGCCCTCGACGGTCCATTGGGTCGGCGTGGACGACACACCTGGCGTCGAGCCCGCACCCGCGCTGTTCGTGATGCCCGCCCGGTACCCCGGCTGGAATCGCTTCACGGTTCCCGCGGACGTTGCCGACCTGTTCGCGTTCTTCTCCGACGCCGTGATCGTTTGGCGGGGTGAAGCCGCCTTCAGCGCCAACCCGACGCTCGCGGAGCTCCTTCGGCAAACGAGCGGCGTAGAGTCGCTCGAAACCCTGAGCGTAGGCGATGTCGTCTGGGTGCGGTACTGAGATGCACCGTGCGCGTTCGTCACGGGGGGCCATGCTCTGTCTTGCCGTGCTGCTCCTGGCGTGCGGCTCGAAGGAAAACGGTGGCACCTCACCGAAAGGCACCACGGGCACCTCGCCGACCAACACGACTGGAGGCTCGCCGAGAGCCCTCGACGAGCACTGCGTCGATCGCCCCGGGGATCTGCCGCGCCCGCCCACACGCGGGTTGCCCTGCGAGCTGATCCCACCTCGCGAATGACGGCTCCTGCAGGCCCCGTCGCGGACCCTGCATCCGAAGTCGAGCGCCGTGATCTGCATCCGACGGAACAACGAACGACGAAACGACTTCTCGTGCGCCGTGCTCCCGAAGACGACTTCCGCATTCCCCATCCGAAGGAACGCCGAGCGATGAGGCGACTCTTCGTACGCCGTGCGTCCGAGGTCGAGCGCCGTGATTCGCATCCGACGGAACGGCGAACCACGGGAGGATTCCTCGCACGCCGTGCTCCCGAAGGCGGGGGCCGCGCGCCCCATCCGAAGGAACGCCGAACGATGAGACCACTCGTTGCACGCTGCGCGTTGTGGTTCGCGACCGCGATGGTGTTGGCGTGCTCCGGCACCCCCGGTGAAAGCGCGACGCACGCGGAGCCGCTCGTCGTCGAGAGCGAAAGTGGGGCGCTGCTCGTCACCGTATCGAGCGAGCCGCGGGCGCGGCCCGTGCGCGGGCGGAACCGCATCTTCTATCGAATCGAGCTCGCCGAATCGGGGAAACCCGTCGACGGGCTCGAGCTCCACATGGAGCCGTTCATGCCGAGTCATGGTCATGGCAGCGCGCGGCTTCCACTGGTGACTCCGCTGGGCGAGGGGAGTTACCGCTTCGACGACGTCGTGCTCTCGATGCCCGGCATCTGGGAGCTGCACACCACCATCGGCGGCCCGATCGAGGACTCCGTGGCCCCGCGTTTCGAGGTCGAGTGACCGTGCCTCCAACCCCGACGGTGCGACGGCCAAGAGCCGCGATGAGCCCAGCTCCGACGTCACGAGCTCCGGTGTGGCGCGTTCCGCTGGAGCCTGGCCGGCTCTCCCGGGCCTTCGTAGGCTTGGCGCTCGCGCTCGCTTGTCTCGCGCTCGCGAACGCTGCGCGCGCTCAGGCCTGCTGTGCGGGCGCCGCGGCGATCACACCCGGGCGGCTCGAGCTGCACGAGACGGCGCTCGTCGGCATGCAGGCGCGCGCCTCCGCTGCCACGGGCACCTACTCGGAATCGGCGCGTTTCAACGGCATGCCAAACGGAGCCGCCGAGCTCGAGTTTCGACAGGACGTCTTCGCCTCCGTTCGCTGGCTCCGACGGGGCCAGACCACGTTGATGGTGCCGTTCGTCGAATCGTGGCGGCGCGCGCAGACGACCGGGGCGGAATTCGGCGGCGGCCTCGGCGACGTCAACCTCGCCGCGCGCTACGACGTCGTGCGCATTCGCGAATTTCGGGCGTGGCCCGGAATCGGAGTGCTCGCGGGCCTGACGCTGCCCACGGGGCGCCCTCCAGAATCGACCAAACTGCCGTTGGGGAGCGACGCGACCGGGGTCGGCGCCGTTCAGATCAGCGCGGGCATCGCGCTCGAGCAGCGGCTTGGCGACGTGCTCGTGAGCGGGACGGGTCTCGTCGCGCAGCGCACGAGCCGTCGCGTTTCGGGCGTGAAGAGCACGCTCGGCACGCAACTTACGGCAATCCTCGGCGTTGCCGTCGCGCCGAGCGACACGAGCGCGGTCGCCGTGGTCGTGGACTACACGCACGAGGGCGACGCGCGCCTCGACGACCGCGTCGTCCCGAACACGAGCAGTCGACGGCTGCGGCTCTCCACGACGCTCGGCCTCTGGCCGAGTGACGAATGGCGCGTCCTTGCGGGCCTGTTCCTCGACCCACCGCTCGATTCATTGGGCAAGAACGAAAGCGCTTTCGTCGGCGGTTCCGTCGGCGTCATCCGGAGTTTTCTGTGATGGGAACGATCATCGGCCGCCGGCCCTCCGCCGCGCACCTTGCGACGCTTCACGCGGTCGATTCGGGGGCTCGCCTGGTTTCGCGTCTGCACGATTCGCCAGTTTCTACGATCCCGGGACGGATTCGGCCGCGTCGGTTCGGGGCTCTCGTGATCGCGGGATGGATTCGGCTGCTCCTCGTATGCTGCGCGTGCCTGTTCGCCTGCGCGCGTCCGTCGGTCGCCCGCTTTCCGAGCGGGCCGCTCGAGCTCCAGGGAAGCGATGGCGCGGTCCACGACGTTGCAGAGCTAACGCGCCGCCACCGCTTCACCGTGTTCGTGTTCTATTCGGCGGCGTGCCCGTGCGTGAGCGCCCACGAGCCGCGCCTGGCCGCGATCCATCACGAGTATCGCGATCGGGGCATCGCCGTGCTGATGGTAAACTCCGAGGTTGGTGCCAATCCGCACGACGATGCCCGCGAAGCCGCGCGTCGTCGCTATCCGTTTCTCCTCCTCACCGATCCCGAAGCGCGCCTCGCCACCGCCCTCGGCGCCGAGTTCGCCACCCACGCCGTCGTCGTCGATGCCGCCGGCGCCATCCGTTACTCCGGCGCCATCGACTCCGACAAAATCCGCCTCCACCCGGACGCCACTCCCTACCTCCGCAACGCCCTCGACGCCCTCCTCGCCAGCCACCCACCCCCCGCCCCCGCCCACGAACCTCTCGGTTGCAGTCTGCGCCTTCGTTGATGGCGAACGAGCACGGCGTTCCAGGCCGCCGAGCGCGTCGTCTCCGAGGCATGGCCGCCGTGATGGAGTTCATTGAAAAGGTCGTGCCGTACCTTCACTGCTTCGACCTGTTACCTCGGGCACGGGGGACGAGCCGCGCGGTTGTATACGGCATCCTGGCTCGGCTTCACTCACCGCTTGCACGAAGCATCCGAACAACGATCCCCATCCGCCGGGTAGTGTTGGCCCGGCCGGGGCGGCGTTCGTCGCCCCGGCACCTCGTTTTCGGGGGCTCGGCCTGAGTTCCCGCTCGGAAAGGCCGGGGCGGGCCTTTTCAGTCGCTCACCGTTCGTCGATGACCAGGGACTTCGGACGCGACGCCTGGCCGCCGTATACCGACGGCATCCAACACTCCAGCGTCGTGAAGTAGTTGCCGCCGTGGGTGATGTCCGGGAACCGGATGTAGCCTTGTCCGGCGTAGCTGGCTGGCGCGGTCGTACATCCCCCGACCGTGCTACAGGCATACCGCGCCGAGCCAAGTACGGTGTCGCTATGATCGGCGTTCGCTATGTCTCCGTAGCAATGGAAGAGTTCTCCAGGGTTCTTATCCTCGTAGTAGACGAGCACGTCATCGTTCGTGTCCATGCCCTGATCCCGAACGAGATCGCACGTGAGCGGTTTCAGTCCGACTGCGGAGAAGTTTTCGGCGGCACCATGGTAGCCCCATCGTATTTCACGGGGTGTACTCTCCTTGCGATTGGTGGCCTCACTCCGAGGCTCTCTTGCCGGACAAGGCGCTACCGATGCCCGGAATGTCTTGGCCATCTTTGACGAAGTAGACTCGCGTCCTGTATCCGTTCACCGGGTCGGGATGCCGGCGCGCCAGCATTTGCCCACCAGCGAAACCCGGTTCGAGCCGAACGGCGCGTAACAAGTGGAGGTGCGCACCGGCGTCCTCGTGCGAAAGAACGGACCTTACGGAGCCGATGCGACGCGGGCCAACATCAAAACCATCTTCGGCCCGACTCGCTTCGTGCGCGCGCAGCAGGAGGCGATGCGGCGCGCGCTCCACACGAGGAGGAGCCGTGGAGGAACGGGATGTCGCGATTCGTCAGGCTATTGCTCGCGTGCGGCGTAGACGACGGCAGCCGTTCGGGGTGGCGGTGCTTCGGGCTTTCCCGGATGAAACCCTCACGGGACGGACTCGGGGCTACCGTGAGCGAACATCCGCGCGTTCGCGGACGAGGACCGCCGGCGTCATTCGGCGGCGAACTCCGCTTCCGTTTCACGGACGGGCGGAAGTACGGAGCGCGGCCAGGCGAGGGTTTCGGTGAGGTCGACGAGCAGCTCGGCAGTCAAAACACCGCGAATGCCGCCGCCGTCCGAGCTCAGGATGAATGCCATCGCTCTCTCTCCTCGTCTCGTCGCGGGTCAACGCCCCCGTGCTCGTGGGCACGACGCAATACCGGATAGAAGAGCGAAGGTACTCGAGCCCGATTGAAGGGCACAATAGTAGCTACTTTAGTAGTTGCTCGAGCATCGTAGTAGGCGCAGACCCGCTCGCGCGCCACGGGATGCTTCTCGACCGTCGGGGAGGGACGATTCCGAGACTCCGAGTCCAACGCGCTCGCGAGCGGGAAGATTCAGGTCTTCTGTTCCGTGCCGAACGTGCTGCCGAGCCAGGCACGGACGCGGGGCGTGGCGTCGCGGGCGCGGGCATCGGCGTCGGCGCCGTAGAAGAAGCGCGTCACACTCACGGTCGTGCTCGCCTCGCGGCAGTAGATGCCGGCGAGGAGGATGCCCGGTGCGGGGGCGTCGAGGCGCACGACGACGAACCGCTGCTCGGCGTCTTGATGGATGTGCTCGACCACGCCGGACCAGGAGTCGGAGTCCAGGGGGCCCGCGCGCCGCTCGCCGACGTTCGCGTTCGCCAAGCCCAACGCTTCGCCCAGGCGGCGCCAGCTCGAGAGCGCATCGTCCGTCGTCGAGATCCGGTCCCCGCAAGAAGCGGCGTGGGCGCCGGCGAAGTGCTGCAGATAGAGGCGCAGCACCACGAAAAAGCCCACCCAACCTTTCTCGAACCCGTCGAGCTGGTCGTCCCAGTCGTCGGTCGACGAGAACAACGAGTGCACCATGCGCACGACGCACTGGTCACCCGAACGAGCGATGATCGTGATTTCGGTCGCCAACGGCGGTGAGCCCGGGGCCCAATCGCGCTCGACGTACCCAAAGCGGTGCGGCGGCTCCCACGTCGTGACTTCCCCGGGAGCCGCGGGCTCCTCGGACCCGAAATCGAACAACACCTTGCCGCCCACGCGCGGCTCGATCTCCGCGTTGGTGAACCACGCCGCCGTTCCCGGACCGGTCGCGATCGCGTGCCACACCTGCTCCGGCGTTCCCGGAACCGTGAGGTCCATCTCGACCCAGCGTTTGCCCGTTTCGTCTTTCTTCATCGGCATGGGTTCGTCTCCTTCGACTTGACTGTGCGCAGCGCGAGCGCGGGCGCCGCTGCGGTGTGTTCGAAAGTTCAGGGGGAGGATTGCCGACGATGCCGAGAATCGGCGTCCGGCACGTCGGAAGGATGAATCGAGAGTTTGCGGTTCGGTGCGCAGCACATCGAAACGGCTGCGCGTTCGAGAGGCTCAGGGTGCCGCGTTTCGGCGTGGCCGTCGCAGGGGCTTCTCACGCACGGGTGTCGTCGCTCTCGGCGATGGGCGTCGACGGCGAAGGCGGCTCACCGCGGTACGGATTGCCACTTTCGTGTACCGAAGTCCAAGCTTGCGATTCGTCGTTGGCGGACAGCGACGTCGATGCCAGCGCCGCGCATGCCGCCCCACCGTGCATCCCGCAACGTCCGAGAGCTCGAAGTTTCACGACGGGCATTCGTTGGGCGCGGGATACGAGTGGACGACGAGGCGGTGGGGACGCGCGCCCGGCGCGCTCGCGTCGTGGTAGCGCGCGGCAAGCTGCGTGACCGCATTCGTGAGCTCCCGCGTGAAGGCCGCTCGCTCCGCGGGAGACTTGAAGCTGATGACGACATCGAGCGACAGCGTGGCGAGCCGCTTTTGGCTCTCTCGCGCGCGGCGCCACAGCGCGCCGACCTCGCGCACGGTGCGCGCCGCCACCGCGACGAGGTAACTGGCCGACAGCCGATCGCGCGTGCGCCCGGGATCGGCCGCGAGCGGACCGAGCGCGGCCGGCGACACCACGTACGACTTCGCGGTCGCGACCAGCATCCGCTCGGTTAGGCCGCCCCACTGCCGCTCTTCCACCGGCTCGACCAGGCCGTGGTCTTCGAGCACGCGCAGGTGGTAATTCACCTTTTGACGCGAAAGCCCGACCTCCGAGGCGAGCGACGCCGCCGACCCCGGCTTGGCGAGCGCCGCCAAAAGCCGCCCTTTGATGGGATCGAGCGTCAGCGCCGCCGCCTTGGGCCGCTCCAAAACCTCGACCTCGAGCATGGGTGGACCCTACCTTGACAAGAAAGTTTGTCAATACGCCGCTGCCCGTGTGGTTGCCCACCCCGCGCCGTGCTCGGCGGCTTCGCCGCCTGCGCGCGCCGCCGCCCCTCCCAAGCGTCGTCCTCGGCGGCTCCGCCGCCTGCGGGCGCCACGGGAGGGGCACCGCACAGCGCGCCGCTCGAACCGCACAGCCCCGCACGAAAGCGCTCCACTAGAACGCCGATCGGTTTGACCGATCGGCGTTCTAGCCTCGTTTCGTAGGGGCGGCACGCGCTGCCCCTCCCCGCCGAGGTGAACTCGGCGGGGCCCCTCCCCACCCGGGCACGCTGTCCGACCCTGTTTTCCGCGTATTTCGGCACGTTCCTAACCGTTTGTCGCTCTACACGTTTGGGTGGCGC